>DASYPC010000383.1:0-5590 GCA_036007105.1 Burkholderiales bacterium
ACGGTCACGATCGCGACTCGGGCGCCAGCGCTGCCCAGGCGCTCCGACATCCAATGGATCAGCCGAGGATCGCTGTACAGCTCCCGTAGCGATACGACCAGGAAAGTCAGGGTGGCGGCGATCACCGTAGCACCGAACGCCTTGTGATGCCTGTACACGGGGCGTTCTATCCACCTGCGCGAATTGAGCAGCTGGATCAGATCGATTTCAAACACCCATCGCCACAGCCGGGTACCCTCGCGTAGCATCGGTCTGGGCACGATAAGGAGCCCCAACCCGCCCGCAACCCCGAGTACTCCTGCGATCTGGCAAACCACTCTCAGGGTTTGCGCGGACACCAGATCGTTCACGTCTTCTTGTGCAGTGCGACCTGGCCCAAGTCCCAGAGCGGTACGAAAATACCCAGAAGAAGGATCATGACGAGCACCGCCGCACACCCGATCAGGATCGGCTCCAGGCTCTCGCTCAACCGGTCCACCTCGTACTCGACCTCGTCCTGGTACATCTTCGCGACCTGCTCCAGCATTTCGTCGATCTCGCCCGTTTCCTCGCCCACCGCGATCATTTGCAGCTCGAGCGGGGTAAAGATGCCCGCGCTCTGTGCTACCCGCAGCATGCTCTCGCCCCGCTCCACGCCGTCGCGCATCTGGATGATCCGCTGCCCGAAGTAGGCGTTCTCGACTACGCGAGACACCAGGGTAAACGCCTGCATCAGCGGAATGCCGCTCCTGCTCGCTATCGCAAGGCTGAGCGAGAAGCGCGCGACGGTACCCTTGAGGAGAATGCTGCCGATGATCGGTATGTGGAGCTTGTTCTTGTCCCATGTGTACCGTCCGTCGGGCGTATTGGTCCAGGAGCGGAATCCGTACGCCGCCAGCACCGCGCCCGCGACGAGCGCCCACCAGTAATCCACCACGAAGTTCGATATCGCGATGAGCAGCAGCGTGAGCGGGGGTAGCGAAACCTTGAAGCCCGCGTAGACCCTCGCGAACACCGGGATCACGTACAGGTTCAGGATTCCCGCCGCCAGCAGGATCGCCGTCATCACGAAGCTCGGGTAGCGCACCGCGCCCTTGATCTTCTGCTTCATGTGCTTCTCGAATTCGAGCTGCACGAACAGGCGGCGAAAGATCTCTTCGAGCTTTCCCGTGCCTTCGCCCACCTTGACCATGTTGATGTAGTACTCGTTGAAGAACTTCGGAAAGCGGGCGATCGCGGCGCTCAGCTCGTGCCCCTTGTCGAGGTCGTCACGCAGCGCCTGCAGCAGCCGCACCAGGCGCGGCTTGCGGGTCGATTTCTGGATGGCGGCGAGCGCCTGCATCATCGGCACGCCCGCTTTCACCATGACGCCCATCTGCCGCGTGAACAACAGCAGGTCTATGTCGGTGAGCGCCTTCTCCCCGAGGATCTTGCGCAGCCACTCTGGACGGGCGTCGTCCTGCTGCTCCCGGATCCGGATCGGCGTGATTCCGGCGGTCAGCATCCACGAAGCCACGGCTTGCGGATTCGGCGATTCGACCTGCCCCTCCATCACCTCGCCGCGCGCGTTTCGCCCGCTGTAATTGAACAACGGCATCGCTCAGCCCTCCGCCGACGTGACCACCTGCATGGCCTCGGAAACCGTGGTTTCCCCGGCGAGCACCAGCTCGAGCGCGCGGTGCCCCAGGGTATTGCCGCCGAGCTGCTCGCGCGCCCGGCGCTCGAACTCGCGCGGATCGCCGTCGTGGATCGCGCCGGCGAGCGGCGCCGTCATCTCCAGCATCTCGAACACTCCGGTGCGCCCGGTATAGCCGACCGCGTTGCAGCGCGTGCATCCCTTGCCGCGCTGAAAGTTCGCTTTGCGGATCTCGTCACCCGCATAGTGCTTGACCCACTCGAGCTCCTCGGGCCGCGGAGAGTAGGGTTCCATGCAATACCGGCAGTTGAGCCGGACCAGCCGCTGCGACACGACGGCCAGCAGGCTCGAGGCGAGCATGTAGCCCGGCACCCCCATGTCGCGCAGCCGCGTCGGCGTGCTCAGGGCGTCGTTGGTGTGGACCGTGGACAGCACGAGGTGGCCGGTCATCGCGGCACGCGCCGCGATCTCGGCAGTTTCATTGTCGCGGATCTCGCCGACGAGCAGGATGTCGGGGTCGTGCCGCAGAAAGGAACGCAGCACGCGTCCGAACGTGAGCTCGATCTTCTCGTTGATCTGCACCTGGACCAGGCCCGAGATGCGATATTCGACGGGATCCTCGCAAGTGAGGATCTTGACGCCGGGCTCGTTCAGCTTCTGCAGCGCGCCGTACAGTGTCGTCGTCTTGCCGCTGCCGGTGGGGCCGGTGACGAGGATGATTCCGTGCGGCGCCTTCAGCACACGCGTGAAGGCCTCGTAGATCGCCGACGGCATGCCGGTTCTTTCGAGGTCGATCAGGTCGCCATGGCCCATCAGCAGGCGCAGCACGATCGACTCACCGTGTTGCGAGGGCATGGTGGACATGCGCACGTCCACCCGGCTGTTGCCTGCCTTGACCGCGATGCGTCCGTCCTGCGGCAGGCGCTTCTCGCCGATGTCGAGCCCCGCCATCAGCTTGAGGCGCACGACCAGCGGGCTTGAGATCTTGATGTCGGCAGACACCTGGTGATGCAGCACGCCGTCGATCCGGAAGCGCACCTCGAGCGATTTCTCCAGTGGCTGGAAATGGATGTCGGAGGCGCGCACCTGCACCGCGTCGTCGAAGACGCTCTGCAGCAGGCGCACGACCGGCGCGTCTCCGGTATCGGCCGATTCGTCCAGCGCGCTCAGATCGACGATCTGCAGATCTTCCTCGCGATCGCTTTCGATCTCGCGCTCGACCTCCTTCGCGAATTCGCCGATCAGCTCGGTCTTGCGGAAGACACGGTCGAGCGTCTGCACGAGCTGCTCGTTGGTGATCAGCGCAACGTCGATCGGCCGCCTCAGCAGCGCCGAGATCTCGTCCTGCGTGCGCAGGTCGAACGGATCCACGAGCCCTACCAGGAAGCTGTCCTCGCGATCTTCGAGCACGAGCGCGCGAAACCGCCGCGCCTGCATTTCGGAGAGCGCCCGCACGATGGCGAAGTTGACTTCGTACCGCTTGAGGTCGATGTACGGCGCTTCGAGCTGCGAGGCCAGGGTGCGGGCGATCTGCTCCTCGGTGACATAGCCGTTCTCGACCAGTACGCGCCCGAGAAGCCGCCCCGTGCGCTTCTGTTCCGCCAGAGCTTCGGCGAGGCGCTCGGGGCTCAACAAGCCCTGGTCGACCAACAGGTTGCCGAGCGCGACGACTTTCGGTCGGGCTCGGGCCGAGGCTGCTGCTTGTGTCATTCGCCGCTCTCCAGCTTTGTCGCCGGTCCATCCGGGATGTTGATCCGGATCATGGCGACATTGATTGCCCCTGCAATCGCGTTATAGAGCTCCATCGGGTCAACGTGTGTCGCCAGCGCCTTGTACCCCACGACCGGCAGCGCCATCGTAAGCACATAGGGCGTCTGAAATCCGTCCACGTTGATCTGCAATGCCGAGTAGACCACGTCGCCCAGGTTGCCGGGCATGGAAATGACCTCAGCGTTCACCTTTTTCATTCTGCTACCCCCTTCCCCGATATTGGACCGATTCCGGTGGCGCAAGAACGCTCTGGCACATTCGGCTAATCGACGGTCTCTTCTAGCCAGACGCTCTTGTCAGCCGGAACCTATATCCTTAACACAGGCGCGTACCAAGTTCAATAACACAGACGTATGAGCCTCGCACAGGCTCATTCGCTACCCTAGTCTCGGCGCGGACTGTGGCCGAAGTCAACCGGCCGGGCTGCCTGGGGCCGCCGGTTTGATATCCTTTTCGCGCCCAATCCCATGCTCTCGCGCCGTGCCTTCCTCTCCGCCCTCGCCGCGCTCGGGTTCACTCGCGCCCTCCCCGCCTGGTCGCAGCCCCGCGCCCGCTTCTCTTCCGACCCGTTCAAGCTCGGCGTCGCGTCGGGCTATCCCACGCCCGAAGGGATCGTGCTGTGGACGCGCCTCGTCGCCGAGCCTCTGCAGCCCGACGGGGGACTCGAGCCTGCGACGATTCCGGTGCGCTGGGAAATCGCGCACGACGAACGCTTCTCTTCCATCGCTGCGTCAGGCACGGCGGACGCTTCGCCTGAATGGCTGCACTCAGTACACGTGGAAGCGAAGGGCCTCGAGCCGGATCGCTGGTACTGGTATCGGTTCACGGCCGGAGACGCGCAAAGCGCGCCTGCTCGCACGCGCACCGCGCCTGCGGCGAACGCCACTGTGGAACGCCTCAAATTTGCGTTCGCTTCGTGCCAGCAGTACGAGCAGGGGTATTACGGCGCCTACCGTCACATCGTCGCCGACACGCCCGACCTGATCGCGTTCCTCGGCGACTACATCTACGAGGGCTCGTGGGGCAAGGACCATGTGCGCAAGCACGACCGCGCGAACGAAGCCGTGACGCTCGACGACTACCGCTCGCGCCATGCCCATTACAAGGGCGACCCCGATCTGCAGGCGGCGCACGCCGCATGTCCGTGGATCCTGACCTGGGACGATCATGAGGTCGTCAACGACTACGCGGACGATCGCCCGATCGACGGCGCGATGTCGAAGGAGCAATTCCTCGCGCGCCGCGCCGCGGCCTACCGCGCGTACTACGAGCACATGCCGCTGCCCTCGCGCATGCGTCCCGACGGCCCGCGCATGCGCATCTACACGCAGCTCGGCTGGGGCGCGCTCGCGCGCTTCTTCGTGCTCGACGATCGCCAATACCGGTCCTACCACGCGTGCCAGCCGCCGGGACGGCGGGGCGCGAGCAGCGTCGATGTCGACGTCTGCACGAGGATCTTCGCCGAGACGCGCACGATCCTCGGGCGCGCCCAGGAGCGCTGGCTCGAAGGCGCGCTCGGGGATTCGCGCGCGGGGTGGAACGTGCTCGCGCAGCAGACGCGGATCGCCCAGTTCGACGAGCTGCCCGGCCCGGGCCGGCGCGCCTGGACCGACAGCTGGGACGGCTACCCGGCTGCGCGCAAGCGCCTGCTCGATTTCATCGCCGAGCGACGCATCGCGAACCCGGTCGCGATCGGCGGCGACGTGCACTCGTTCAACGTCGCCGAGCTGAAGCGCGATTTCGACGATCCTTCGTCTGCGGTCGTCGGCGCCGAATTCGTCGGTACGTCGATCACCTCGCAAGGCTGGCCGCAGGAACGATTCGACCCGCTGCTGCCGGACAATCCGCACATGAAGCTGCTCGACAGCCGCCATCGCGGCTACGTGCGGATGGAAGTGACGCCGAAAGCGCTGCGCACGGATCTGCGCGCGATGGAAACCGTGCAGACGCGCGATGCGCGCTGCAACACGCTCGCCACGTTCCTCGTAGAGGATGGCAGGCCAGGCCCGCAGCGGGCTTGACTTTGTTCTGTACAGTCCGTACAGTCAAGGCATGGCCAAGCTTCACAGAAGGGGTGCCGAAGAAGCGCGCAACCAGCTGCCCGCCCTTCTCGCGGAGGCAGAGAAGGGCCGTACGACCATCATCACCCGCCACGGGCGTTCGATCGCCGCGCTGGTCCCGGTGAAAGACGCGGCCGGCTCCAGG
>DASYPC010000384.1:0-2106 GCA_036007105.1 Burkholderiales bacterium
TGCTGCAGAATCTGGGCCTTTCGCACCGGCGCAAGTTCCGAACCGTGACCGAAGCGCACTATTGGGCGCATTTGAGTTACCGCCCGCGGCCGTATCCTGGCCGCGCAATCGTGTTCAGAGGATCGTACACTTACGATTCACACAACCGGAGCCTCGGGTGGGCAAGGCTCGCTACGGCCGGTGTGGACATCTGCATCATCCCCTGCAGCCATAGTGCGATGGTCAAAGAGCCGACCGTGCGCGTCCTGGCGGAAAGGCTCGAGACTTATCTCAGTCGAGCGGCCCAGGGATCGCGCGATCAGCAGACCGGTCCGGCGCTTCTCGACTCGTAGACCGTCCTCGGCCCCGTGCGGCTCAAGGCTCGCCGCGGATGCCGGCGCGCCTTCTAGCTGGATGGCTCGTCGTTTATTGCGCGCGGGTTGCGTCGCTGCGGCACGATCGGCGGCGGGCCAGGCGCGACGGTCCGCTCGGTCGCCGTGGCCTCGAGCTCGAGGGCGAACTCCGCGACCGTCGGCCGCCGGAACAGGCTTCCCGGATCGAGATCGAGCGCCAGCGCGGCGTTCACCCGCGTCACGAGCTGCGCACCGCGCAGCGAGTCGCCGCCAAGCTCGAAGAAATTGTCGTGCGCGCCGATCCGCTCGACGCCCAGCACGTCGGCAAAGAACCCAGCGATCAGCTCCTCGTGCGCGCCGGCAGGCCGCGAGAACTCACGGCGCAGGTGATCGCGAAGGCTGGCGGCGAGCTCCGCGCGCTTGACCTTCCCCAGCGCGGACTTCGGTAGCTCCGGCACCAGCACGATCCGGCTCGGGACCTTGAACGCGGCGAGTTGCTCGAACGCGTAGTCGCGAAGCTGCCGTTCGGTCACGCGCGAGGAATTTCGTGCAACGACGGCCGCGACGACGTCTTCGCCCAGCGTCGGGTGCGGCGTCGCAAAGCAAGCCGCCTCCGCCACGTCGGGGTGACGCATCAGCGCCGCATCGACTTCATTGGGCAAGACCTTGAAGCCACCGCGATTGATCTGTTCCTTCGAGCGGCCGGTCAGAAAAAGGTAACCGTCCTCATCGATGTAGCCCAGATCTCCGGTGCGGAACCAGCCCTCGTGGAATGCCGACCGATTGGCCTCGGCATCGTTTTCGTAGCCGGCGAAAACTCCTCCCCCGCGCACGACCACCTCGCCCACCTCATGCGCCGGGAGGAATGCGCCCGCGTCGCCGAGGATGGCCACCTCGCAACCGGCCGGCAGCCCGACCGAACCGGCACGCCGTTGCCCGGGCGGCAACGGTTCCTGCGCAATGCTGCCCGCTTCGCTCATCGCGTAAGCCTGAATGACAGGAACGACGAGCGCCGCTTCGAGTCGGCGCTGCAGTTCGGCGGGCAAAGCCGCCGAGGCCGAGATCACGAAGCGCAGCGTGTGCGCCGGTTTGCCGTGCCGCTCGAGCAGATCGAGCACTGTGCTCTGCACTGCAGGACTTCCGCTGTAGAACGTCGGACGGAACACATCGAGCCAGTCGACGAATGCCGCCGGGTCGAAGCCGGCAGTACAGACAACGCAGCCGCCTGCGCCCAGCGTCGGAAAGAGGTCGCGCCGGATGCCCATGCCGGCGAACAACGGCGCAACACAGAGGCACCGATCGGCGCCGCTCATCTGCATGTAGCGCGCCATCGTCAGGGCCGATTCGACCACATTGCGACACGTCAAAGGCGCTGACTTCGGCAACGCAGTCGTTCCCGACGTGTGCAACACGAGCACGACGTCCTCGGGCGCGGGGGGCAACGAACGCGCGACCGCGCCCGATCCGGGTGACGAGAGCTCGAAGCTTCCAGCGGGATCGGCGGGCGAAAATGCGAGCCTGACGATCCGCACCGCAAGTGACTCTGCGACCCGAAGCAGCGGCGAGACTTCACCGCCGGGGACGATCAGCGCATCGATACGCAGGGTTTTCAGGAGGTGCCGCGACGATGTCTCGTCGCTCGACGGATTGAGCGGTGCGCACGTCGCGCAGTCGGTGGCCGCGAGCAGCACCACGGCCATCTCGGGCCCGTTGGGCAGTGCGACACCGATGCGACTGCCGCGTCCAAGGCCGAACGTCGCCAGCGACCGTACCG
>DASYPC010000385.1:0-15840 GCA_036007105.1 Burkholderiales bacterium
GAGCGCCAGGCGCAGCTCGGACTTGTCGTAATAGCCGACGGATGCGTGCTGCATCCCAGGGGCAAGCCATGCGGGCTCGAATGGCACGACCGGCAGCTCGAGCAGACCCAATGCGGCGCGCACGGTCAGCAGCGCAATCGACAGCAACAGCGCGTAAGACGCGAGCGATACGATCGTGGCCGTGCTCAGTCGAAGAGACGATGGGGTGCGGCTGTAGTCGTCTGCGCGCACGGCTTCGACGTGCAGCCAAACGAGCAATCCGCAGGCGCCGATCGCGAACCACCACAGGCTCAGGCTCGCCGCGATCGCGATCAGCGCGCACAGCCCGGCCAGCCCAACACTCACGCGGCTGCGGCGCAGGAGCGCAGCACGGCCGTATAGCGTTCTACGCAGCCCGGCCAGGACCAATGTGCGCGCGCAAACGCCGCAACGCGCGGGCGCAATTCGTGAAGCGCCTGCGGCTCGCGCAGCAGCGACTCGATCCGGGCCGCCCAGCGCGCGGCGGTGTCGTCGACGGCGGTCGCCTCGGAAAGAATCGGGGCCTGGTCGATCGGACAGCCCGCCGCCGTTTCGGCGCCGACGAGCGCGGGCGTGCCGCACGCCATCGCTTCCTGCACCGCGAGCGGAAATCCTTCGCCCGCGCTCGGCAGCACGAACAGGTCGGCGGCCTGGTAGAGCGCGGGCAGGTCGCCGATCGCGGGCGAGCCCACTACGCTCACATTCGGCAGGCCCCAGGCCTGCGGATCGAGCGGCCCCCAGCCGGCAACGATCCAATGGGCGTACGGAATGCGCTCGGCCAGCATGCGCAACACGTGGACGCCTTTTTTTTCCACGAAGCGTCCTATGAAAAGAAAGAGCGGCGTTCCCGGCCTTACGCCAAGGCGCGCGCGCAGCGCCTCTCTTCGTACCGGGTCCGCGGGGACGAACGCTTGCGTGTCGACGCCGTTCGGCACGAGGAGCGGCGGTTTGCGGAAGCGCACGAAGCGCGCGAAGTAACGCCGCACCGTCTCGCTTTCGAACACGACCTGCGTAGCGCGGCCAAGGACGAATCCGCCGATCAGCCGGTTCGCCGCTGCAAGCGCGGTGCGCAGCACCGGATTGCGGTACGGGACGAATCCGATGTGCTGCGTCACCACCACCGGCCTCCCCGCAAGCTTCGCAGCCATGAACGCAACGAGACTCGGCAGGTAGAGGCAATCGTGCAGATGCACGACCGTCGCGCCGGCCGCGTCCCGGCCGAGCCGGCGAAGCGCGCCCGGTGACCACAGTGGATAGGGAAACCCGAGACTGCGCTCGAGCCCGTTCCAGCTGGGTGCCGGCGTGCACTGCACGCCGGCCAGATCGGGTGGCGGGTCGCAGTCGCTCGCATGCCAGTTGATCTGCGCGACCGAAGCGAGCGCCAGGCGGCCGGCGAGCTGCCCGGCAATGCGCTCGACGCCGCCGCGATGCGCCGGATAGTAGTGGCTGACCAGCGTGACCCGGACGGGTTGCTCAGTGCCCGGCCCGCAGCCATTCATAGGTCTTCCGGATTCCGATCGCGAGCGGCGTCGCGGCGCTCCAGCCGAGCACGCGCCCGGCGAGCGAGCTGTCGAGCACATTGACCGGCACGTCGAACGCGCGCGACTGCGTGTATTCGACCGCGACCCGGCGCCCGATCATTCCTTCGATCAGCTTCACCAGATCGTTGAGGCTGGTGCCGGCACCGGATCCAACGTTGAAGACCTTCTCCTCCCCGGCGTACGCGATCGCGGCGAGCAGCGCGCCGACTGCGTCGCGCACATAGACGTAGTCGCGGATGATCGAGCCGTCGCCCCAGATGCGGATCGGCTCGCTGCGCAGCGCACGATCGAGGAACACCGTGACAGCGCCCAGCGCGGCGTCCGGTCTCTGGCGCTCGCCGTACAGGTTTGCCGGCCGCAGCACGCAGTAGTCGAGCCCGTGCAGCAGGTGCTCGAGATGCAGGTGCTTCTCGATCGCCAGCTTGTGGATGCCGTACGCGCAGGTCGGCTGCGTAGGATGCGATTCGGCGAGCGGCACGGCTCGCGGGATGCCGTAGACCGTGCCTCCCGAGGAGACGAAGATCACCTTGCGCACGGCGTGCTCGCGGCACAGCGCGAGCAGCCGCAGCGTGCCGAGCAGGTTTGTTTCCGCGTCGTACGCGGGATTGTCGTTCGAGGTCTGCGGCAGCGTGGTGGAGATCAGGTGATAGACGATCTCGCTGCCGCGCAGGGCCCTCGCCAGGTCCCCGGCATTCAGAAAATCCCCGGTAACGATCTCGAAATCGCCGCGCTGGGCGAGCGGCGCGAGGCTGTCCACGTGCGGCCGGTCGAAAGCGCGCACCCGATGCCCGGCCTGCGCAAGCGCATCTGCCAGATGCGAGCCGATGAAACCTGCGCCGCCCAGCACGAGGCAAGTGGCCATGCCCGATGGTACTCTAGCCAATCAGAGGTTCGCCCGATGACGGACCACGCACCCGCCGCAATCGCCCCGACTCCCGCCCGGTTCCGCTTCCTGCCGCCGATCGGCTCGCGTCGCTATCACGTCCTCCTCGCTACGGTCGCGATCCTGATTCTCGGCCCGCTGGGCGGGATCACCGCCAGCTACATGAACTTCTCGCTCGGGTTCTTCGTCGGCGGCCAGGTGCTCGCCGGAATTCTCGGCAGCGTGGTCACGTTCGGCTACGGGCCCGAGGGCCGGCACGGCGCAAATTACATGCAGACGATGGCGGCGTCGGTCGCATCGATGGCCGCGATGGGCGTGCTGATCCAGGCGATGGTGTGGCTCGGGCTCGCCGAGCCGGCGACGTGGAAGCTCATCGCGTATTTCCTCTGCATCGGGATGCTCGGCGTGGGGATCGGCATGCTCTATACGCCGATCGTCGTCGACCGCATGCAGCTCAAATTCCCCTCGGGGTTCGCGGTGGCGAACATCCTGCGTGCGCTCACCGATCTGCGCCTGCTGAAGAGCTCGGTGGCCACGCTCGGCGGCGGCATGGGGCTCGGCGCGGCGCTGACGTTGCTCGCGGAGAAGGGCATCGCCGGCTTTCTCGGCGCGATCCATTTCTCCGCTTCGACGTTCGGCGCCGGCATCATCGTCGGCGCGCGCATCGGCGTGCCGGCGATCGTCGTCGGTTTCATCGGCCTGCAGCTGACGCCATGGCTGCGCGCCGAAGGCCTGCTCGGCCCGAACGATCCGTGGCGCAAGATCGGATTCCTGATCGCACTCGGCATGATCCTCGGCGCGGCGATCGTCGATCTCTCGCTGTTGCTGCGCGAAGCCTGGCGGCGCGCGCAAGCGACGAGCGCAGCGCCGGCCGCCGAGGCCGAGGACTGGAAGAAGACGAATACGCGCGACCTCGTGCTGTGGGTCGCGTTCTGGTCGGTGGCGGTCGTCGCCACCTCGTCCGGATTGCTCGGCATTCCAGTCTTCTATGCGGTGCTCGGCGTCGCGCTCTCGTACGTCTTCGTGCTGGTCAACGGCATCAGCATCGGCATCTCCGACTCGAACCCGATCTCGTCGGCGTTCGTCGTCGGCATCACGGTGATGGCGGCCGCGGGGCTGACCGACGCGCTCGTCGGCCTCATCGCGGGGTCGATCCTGCTGATCACGGCCAACGTCGGCGGCGACATGCAGCAGGACCGCTCGACGGGCTGGAGGCTCGGCACCAACCGCATGAACCAGTTCCGCTACCAGACGATCGGCATCGTCATGGGCGCGCTGCTCGCCGTCTTCGTCACGAAGCTGTTTCTCGCCGCGTATCCGGTGCTGACCGTCGATACGTTCGCGCACCCGGAGCAGAAAACCGCCAACTGGCAAAGCGCGATGACGTACAAGTTCGTCGGCGTGCTCCGCGGCCTCACGTCGGCGGATCCGACGGTGCTCAGGCTGATGCTGCTCGGAATCGCGATCGGGCTGGCGACGGAAATCGTCCGCAAGCGCCTCAAGGCGAGCGCCGCCTACCAGGCATGGAAGGCAAGGAGCGCCGGCACGCAGGCGGCCGATTTCGTCGTCGATGCGATCCTGCTGCCGAGCCCGTACGCGTCGAGCTTCGGCGGCTTCGTCGACTGGTTCACGTCGCTGTGGTTCGGGCTCGGCGGGATCTTCTCGTCGGTCTGGAACTGGCTTGCCGGCCGGCGCGCCGCCGCCCGGCAGGAGGCGGAAGGCGTTCCCGCGGACATGAGCACCACGTCGCTGCTGGGCGGTGGCCTGATCGCAGGCGAAGCGCTCGCCTTCCTGACTCTGGGTATCATCGGGCTCCTTACCTTGCTGTGAACGGCCCATGACAAGCGCTTTTCGCGAACGCTATCTCGACTACGACGAATTGACGGCCCAGGTCCGGACTTGGGCGGTCGCGCACCCGCAGATCGTGCGCCTGGAATCGATCGGCAAGACGACAGCGGGCCGCGACCTCTGGCTGCTGACGATCGGTCCCGACCCCGACAACGTGCGGCCCGGCGTCTGGGTCGACGGCAACATGCACGCGGCCGAAGTGTGCGGCTCGAGCGCGGCGCTGGCGATCGCCGAAGACGCGATCCACCTGCATACGCATCCCGGCGAAGCGCTGCACGGCCTCCCCGCGCATGTGATGGAACGGCTGCGCGGCGTGCTGTTCTACATCCTGCCGCGGATGTCGCCCGACGGAGCCGAAGAGGTGCTGAAGACCGGGCGCGCGATCAGGAGCGTGCCGCGCGACGATCGGCCGAACCGCAACCACGCGCGCTGGGTGACGCAGGACATCGACGGCGACGGGCTATCGCTCGTCATGCGCAAACCGGACCCGGGCGGGGAATTCGTCGAATCGACGGATTTCCGCGGCCTGATGCTCGAGCGCCAGCTCGAGGACCCGGGTCCGTACTACAAGATTTACCCGGAAGGCGTCATCGAGAACTTCGACGGCGTCACGGTCCCGTCGCCGGTGTACCTGTCGGACAACCGGCCCGACCTGAACCGCAACTTTCCGTTCGAGTGGCGTCCCGAGCACGAGCAGGTCGGCGCGGGGACGTTTCCGATGAGCGAACCGGAGTCGCGCGCGGTGGTCGAGTTCACGTCGCGCCGGCCGCACCTGTTCGCATGGCTCAACTTCCACACGTTCGGCGGCGTGTTCATCCGGCCGCTCGGCGACAAGCCCGACTCGAAAATGGACCAGGACGACCTCGCCCTCTTCCGCCAGATCGCGGCGTGGTGCGAGACCTGCACCGGGTACCCGACCGTGAGCGGGTTCGAGGAGTTCACGTACGAGCCCGACAAGCCGATCCGCGGCGATCTCTCGGAATATGCGTACCACCAGCGCGGCTGCATCGCGTTCGCGGTCGAGCTGTGGGACCTGTTCGAGAAGGTCGGCTTCGAGAAGAAAAAGAAGTTCGTCGACCGCTACACGCACTTCGAGCGCGCCGACATGGTCAAGCTCGCGAAATGGGATGCACAGCACAACGCGGGCCGGGTGCTTACGCAATGGAGAAAGTTTCGCCACGCACAGCTCGGCGAGGTCGAAATCGGCGGGCCCGATCCGCGCGTCGGGCTGTGGAACCCGCCGTACGAGAAGATCGACGAAGTGTGCCGCGGGCAGTCGGCGGCGTTCATGCGGGTCGCCGCGCTCGCACCGAGCATCATCGTTGCCGATTCGCACCTGACTCCAGGCGGCGGCGATCTGGTGCGCCTCGACTTGCGCGTGGAGAATCAGGGGTATCTCGCGACCTACGGGCCCTCGTCGGCGAAGAAGCTCGACTGGAACGAGCCGCTCGTCGCCGAGATCACGACGAGCGGCTGCTCGCTCGCGAACCCGCGCGAGGCGCGCCAGGAGGTCGGGCACCTCGACGGCTGGGGGCGCGGCAAGTACGACGGGACCGGCGCGCTCTATCACATGCGCAGCCGCGGCAACACCGGCGCAAAAACGCTTTCGTGGATGCTGCGCGGCAAGGGACTTGCGACGGTGCGCGTCGGATCGTGCCGCACCGGATGGATCACGAAACGGGTGGAAGTCGGGTAATTCCGTTCAGGATCCGGGGCGCGGCTGCGGTGACAGGTCGCTCGCCCGCCAGCCGCCGCCGAGCGCCTTGATCAGCGCGATGGTGGCGGCCAGCCGCTCGCCGACGATGCCGACCGCGGTGCGCTCGTTGGCGAGCCACGTCGCCTGCACCTGCACGACGCTGAGGTAGCTCGTCGTTCCCGCCTTGTACTGGTTCGTCGTCAACTGCACCGAGAGGCGCGCCGACTCGACCGCGTCCGCCTGCAGCTTCGATTCCTCTTCGAGGATGCGCACTGCGGCGAGGTTGTCTTCGACTTCCTTGAAGCTCGTCAGCGCAGTCTGCCGATAGTTCGCGACGGTCGCGTCGTAGGCGGCGACCGCCTGCTCGGTCTGCGCCTTGCGCAGCCCGGCGTCGAACAGCGCCATCGCGAGCGCCGGGCCGAGCGACCAGAACCGGCTCGGCGCGCTCAGCCATTGCGCGGCGCCGCTGCTGCGGAATCCGAACGCACCGGAGAGCGTCAGCGACGGAAAGAACGCCGCGGTTGCGACGCCGACCTCGGCGTTTGCCGCGGCGACGCGCCGCTCGGCCGCCGCAACGTCGGGCCTGCGCTCGAGCAGCGCCGACGGCAGTCCCGTCGGGATCACCGGGAGCTCTGCCACGTAGCTCGGCTGGGGAGGAATCGAGAACTCGGCAGGGGCCACGCCGACCAGCAGCGCGATCGAATGCTCGAGCTGCGAGCGCTGCACGCCGATGTCGATCGCCTGCGCCAGCGTGCTCTTCAGCTGCGTATCGGCCTGGATCACGTCGGCGCGCGCCCCGACTCCGGCACGGTAGCGGTTCTCGGTCAGCGTCAGCGATTTCTGGAAAGCCTGCACCGTGTCCTCGAGCAGCTTGCGCTGCGTATCGAGCATGCGCAGCTGGAAATAGCTCGTCGCCAGCTGCGCCTGCAACGAGAGCCGTGCCGCGGCGAGGTCGCCTGCGCTGGCCTGCACCGCGGCCTGGTCCGACTCGAGCGCCCGGCGCAAGCGTCCCCACAGGTCTGCGTCCCAGCTCGCATCGACGCTCACCGAGCGGTTCGTCTGCGTGCCGGCGCCCGGCGAGCGGCTGCGCGTGACCGACGCATTGAGATCGAGCGAAGGAAAGAGATTCGCGCGCGAGGCTGCGGCGACGGCCTGCGCCTGGCGCAGCTGCGCTTCGGCCGCGCGCAGGCTCTGGTTCGAGATATCGACGCGCTCGATCAGCGCGCCAAGCTCGGTGTCGCGGAAGATTTCCCACCAGCGTCCGCGATCGACTTCATCGCGCGGCTCGGCCTGCTTCCAGGCTTCGCCCGCCTCCTTGAAACCGGCCGGCGCCGAGACCTCCGGCTTGCGATAGTCGGGCCCGGCCTTGCACGCGACGAGGAGCGCCACCGCGCAGAGCAACACGATGCGTTTCATGGTGTGGGCGCCGCCGCGGCGGCCGGACGGCGCGCGCGCATGCGCAGGCACCAGAGGCGGAAGCGGTCGAGGTAGAGGTAGACCACCGGCGTCGTATACAGGGTCAGCAGCTGCGAAAGGATCAGGCCGCCCATGATCGAGATGCCGAGCGGCTGGCGCAGCTCGGCGCCGTAGCCGTAGCCGACTGCGAGCGGCAGCGCGCCGAGCAGCGCCGCCAGCGTCGTCATCATGATCGGCCGGAAGCGCAGCAGGCACGCTTCGAAGATCGCCTCCTCGGGCGGCTTGCCGAGGCGCCGCTCGGTGTCGAGTGCGACGTCGATCATCATGATCGCGTTCTTCTTGACGATCCCGATGAGGAGAATCACGCCGATCAGCGCGATGATGTCGAGGTCCTTGCCGAACAGCAGCAGCGCGAGCTGCGCGCCGACGCCCGCCGAAGGCAGCGTCGACAGGATCGTGATCGGGTGCACCAGGCTCTCGTAGAGGATGCCGAGCACCAGGTAGACCGTCACGATCGCGGCGAGGATCAGCCAGGGCTGGCTCTCGAGCGAGGTCAGGAACGTGCGTGCGGTTCCCTGGAACGTGCCGCCGATCGAGGTGGGCATGCCGATCCGGGCCATCGTGTCGCGCACCGCGTCGGTCGCCTGCGAGAGCGAAACGCCCGGCGGAAGGTTGAACGACAGCGTGGCGGCGACGAACTGCCCCTGGTGGTTGACGGAGAGCGGCGTGTTGGTCATCTCCCAGCGTGCGATCGACGAAAGCGGGACCTGGCCTTTCGGCGAGACCAGCCACACCGAGCTGAGCGCCTCCGGGCTCTGCCAATGCTGCGGAGCGACTTCCATTACGACGCGATACTGGTTCAGCTCGGAGTAGATCGTGGACACGATCGCCTGGCCGAAGGCGAGGTTGAGCGCGCTGTCGATCTGGCGCTGCGTGAGGCCGAGCCGGGCCGCCGTCTCGCGATCGAACGTCAGCGTCGTCTGCAGCCCGCGCGCCTCCTGGTCGGTGTTGACGTCGGCCACTTCCGGGACCTCGCGCAACGCGCGCTCGAGCCTCGGCAGCCAGCGCTGCAGCGCGTCGAGCTCGTCCGCCTGCAGCGTGAACTGGTAGGTCGCATCGCTGATCCGGCCGCCGACCCGGATGTCGGCCGCCTGGTTGAGGAACAGCCCGACGCCGGGAGTGTTCGTCGTCCTCGCGCGCAGCCGCGCGACGACCTGCTCGGCGCCGATCTTGCGCACCTCGAGCGGCTTGAGCGTGACGAACATGAACGCGCGGTTGCGCTGGGCGCCGCCGGTGAACGCGACCACGTTCTCTACCGCCGGATCGGTCTTCACCAGCGCCACAGCGTCGGCGACTTTCTGACGCATCGCCTGGAACGAGGTGCCCTGGTCTGCGCGCACCGAGCCGATCAGCCGCCCGGTGTCCTGCTGCGGGAAGAATCCCTTCGGCATCACAAAAACGTACAGGTAGATGTTCAGCACGATCGTGGCCGCGAGCACGAGCATCACGAGCAGCGGATGCCTGAGCGACCAGCCAAGCGTTGCACGGTAGCCCCGCAGCATCCGGTCGTATGCCCAGCCGCTGGCTCGCGCGAGCCGGCTGGTCTTCTCCGGCACGTGCGGCCGCAGCACCCGCGCGCACATCATGGGCGTCGTGGTCAGCGAAATTACGAGCGAAAGAATGACCGCGACCGACAGCGTCACCGAGAACTCGCGGAACAGCCGCCCGACGATGCCGCCCATCAGCAGGATCGGGATGAACACCGCGATCAGCGACACCGTCATCGACACCACGGTAAAGCCGACCTCGCGCGCGCCCGCGAGCGCCGCCTGCATGCGCGGCATGCCCTCGTCAATGCGGCGCTGGATGTTCTCCAGCACGACGATCGCGTCATCCACGACGAAGCCGGCGGCCACCGTGAGCGCCATCAGCGACAGGTTGTTGATCGAGAAGCCGGCCACCCACATGACTGCGAACGTGCCGACGAGTGACACCGGCACCGCCACCGCAGGGATCAGGGTCGCACGCCAGCTGCGCAGGAACACCAGCACGACGAGGATGACGAGCCCCATCGAGATCATCAGCGCGCGCTCGACCTCGGCGAGCGACGCGCGGATCGTGCTCGTGCGCTCCAGCATCACGTCGAGGTTGATCGCGCTCGGGATCGAGGCGCGCAGCAGCGGCAGCAGCTCCTGCACGCGGTCGACCGTCTCGATGATGTTGGCTCCGGGCTGGCGGTACAGGATCAGCACCACGGAGGGCCGGCCGTTCGACGAGCCGGAGTTCCTCACGTCCTGGACCGAATCGACGACCTCGGCGACGTCCGACAGCCGCACCGCCGCGCCGTTGCGGTAGGCGACGATCAGCGGGATGTACTCGGCGGCCTTCTTCGCCTGGTCGTTGGCGTAGATCTGCCAGCTCCGGTCGCCGAGCTCGACCGAGCCCTTCGGCCGGTTCGCGTTCGCGCCGTTCAGCGCTGCGCGTACCTGGTCGAGACTGATGCCGTACTTGTTGAGCGCGTTCGGATTGAGCTCGACGCGTACCGCCGGCAACGAGCTGCCGCCTACCGTCACCTGGCCGATGCCGGCGATCTGCGAGATCTTCTGCGCCAGCACCGTCGACGCGGTGTCGTACATCTGCCCCTGCGTGTAGGCGTTCGACGTCAGCGCAAGGATCATGATCGGCGCATCCGCGGGGTTCGCCTTGCGATAGCTCGGGTTGTTCGGCAGGCCGGAAGGCAGCTGGCTCATCGCCGCGTTGATCGCACCCTGCACGTCGCGCGCCGCACCGTCGATGTTGCGCGAGAGCTCGAACTGCAGCGTGATGCGAGTCGAGCCGAGCGACGAGCTTGACGTGATCTCGGTCACTCCGGCGATGCGCCCGAGCGCGCGCTCGAGCGGCATCGCGACCGTCGCCGCCATCGTCTCGGGGCTTGCGCCGGGAAGCTGCGCGGTGACCGAGATCGTCGGGAAGTCGACCTGCGGCAGCGGCGCGACCGGCAGCGCCTTGAACGCCATGATCCCGGCGAGCGCGATGCCGAGCGTCAGCAGCGTGGTCGCGACCGGGCGGCGGATGAAAGGCTCGGACGGGTTCATGCGGGCGCCTGCTCGCGGCGCGTAACCCGCCGCGCGAGACGATCGAACCACAGGTAGATCACCGGCGTCGTAAAGAGCGTGATCAGCTGCGACAGGATCAGCCCGCCGACCATCGTGATGCCGAGCGGGTGACGCAGCTCCGATCCCACGCCGGTGCCGAGCATCAGCGGCAGCGCGCCGAGCAGCGCCGAGGCGGTGGTCATCACGATCGGGCGGAAGCGCAGCAGGCACGCCTGCTTGATCGCTTCGCGCGGGCTCTTGCCCTCATTGCGCTCCGCGTCGAGCGCGAAGTCGATCATCATGATGGCGTTCTTCTTGACGATGCCGATCAGCAGGATGATGCCGATCACGCCCATCACGCCCAGGTCGGTGCGCGAGATCAGCAGCGCGAGCAGCGCGCCGATCCCCGCGGAGGGCAGGGTGGAGAGGATCGTGACCGGGTGGATGTAGCTTTCGTACAGCACGCCGAGCACGATGTACATGGTCACCACCGCCGCCAGGATCAGCCATAGCGTGCTCGCGAGGGACGCGCGGAACGCGAGTGCGGCGCCCTGGAACCCGGTGCGCACCGAGATCGGCATGCCGATGTCGCGCTCGGCCTGCTCCACCGCGCGCACCGCGTCGCCGAGCGAAGCGCCGCGCGCGAGATTGAACGAGATGGTGGCGGCGGGGAACTGCCCGAGATGGTTGATCGCGAGCGCGACCGGTTTCTCGACCACCCGCACGATCGATCCGAGCGGCACCTGTACGCCGGTGCTGGAGGCGACGTACAGCTCGCCGATCGCGAGCGGGCCCTGCCGGAACTCGGACTTCACCTCGAGCACCACGCGATACTGGTTCGACTGCGTGAAGATCGTCGACACCAGCCGCTGCCCGTAGGCGTTGTAGAGCGCGGTGTCGATCGCCGCCGGCGTCACGCCCAGCCGTCCGGCGCTGTCGCGGTCGATCTCGACGTAGGCCTGCAGGCCCTGGTCCTGCAGGTCGCTCGCGATGTCGGTGAGCTGCGGCACCTCGGCGAGCTTCGCCATCAGGCGGTGCGTCCATTGCGACAGCTCGGCCGGGCTCGCCGTCTCGAGCGTGAACTGGTACTGGGTGCGGCTCACTCGATCCTCGATCGTGAGGTCCTGCACCGGCTGCAGGTATAGCGCGATGCCCTCGACCGCGGCCGCGCGCTGCTGCAGGCCCGCGATCACGCTCGCCATGTCCGGGCGCGTCGAGTGCGGCTTCAGGTTGACGAGCATCCGGCCGCTGTTCATCGTCGCGTTCGCCCCGTCGACGCCGATGAACGAGGAAATGCTCTGCACCGCGGGATCCTCGAGCAGCGCCTTCGCCATGCGGTGCTGGCGATCGGCCATGCTGGCGAACGACACCGTCTGCGGCGCCTCGGTCACGCCCTGCAGCACGCCGGTGTCCTGCGGCGGGAAGAAGCCCTTCGGCACGACGATGTAGAGCAGCACGGTCAGCACGAGCGTGCCGGCAAAAAAGAGCAGTGTCGCGCGCTGCCGCTCGAGCACCCATTCGAGCGCTTCGCCGTAGCGCCGGATCAGCCCGTCGAGCATTTCTCCGGACGCGCGGTAGAACCTGCCCTGCTCGGCCTCCGGCTTGTGGCGCAGCAGGCGCGCGCACATCATCGGCGTCAGCGTCAGCGAAACGACTGCCGAAATCAGGATCGCCACGGCGAGCGTGATCGAGAACTCGCGGAACAGGCGCCCGACGACGTCGCCCATGAAGAGCAGCGGGATCAGCACCGCGATCAGCGAGAACGTCAGCGAGATGATCGTGAAGCCGATCTGCTCGGCGCCCTTCAGCGCGGCTTCGAGCGGCGCCTCGCCGGCCTCGATGTAGCGCGCGATGTTCTCGATCATGACGATCGCGTCGTCGACGACGAACCCGGTCGCGATCACGAGCGCCATCAGCGTCAGGTTGTTGATCGAGAAGCCGGCGAGGTACATGACGCCGAACGTGCCGATCAGCGACAGCGGCACCGCGATGCTCGGGATCACCGTTCCCGCGGCGGTGCGCAGGAAAAGGAAAATGACCATCACGACCAGCCCGATCGCGATCAGCAGCTCGTACTGGACGTCGCGCACCGACGCGCGAATCGTGACCGTGCGATCGGTCAGCAGCGCGATGTCGACGCCCGGAGGGAGCGTCGCCTGCAGCTGCGGCAGCAGCTTCTTGACGCGGTCGACGACCTCGATCACGTTCGCGCCCGGCTGGCGCTGGATGTTCATGATGATCGCGGGCGCGTCGTTCATCCAGGCCGCGAGCCGCACGTTCTCCGCGTCCTCCACCACGTCGGCGATGTCGGACAGCAGGATCGGCGCGCCGTTCTTGAAGGCGATGACGATCTTGCGGTACTCGTCGGGCGAGCGCAGCTGGTCGTTCGCGTCGATCGTGTAGGCGCGCTGCTCGCCGTCGAAGCTCCCCTTCGCCTGGTTGACGTTCGCCGAGGCGATCGCGGTGCGCAGGTCCTCGAGCGACAGATTGCTCGCGGCGAGCGCCTTGGGGTTCGCCTGCACGCGCACTGCGGGGCGCTGGCCGCCGGAGAGCGTCACCAGTCCCACGCCGGTCAGCTGCGAGATCTTCTGCGCGATGCGCGTGTCGGCGAGGTTCTGCACCTGTGGCAGCGGCAGCGTTGCCGACGTCAGGCCGAGCGTGAGGATCGGCGCGTCGGCCGGATTGACCTTGGCGTAGATCGGCTGCGCGGGCAGGTCCGCGGGCAGGAAGTTCGAGCCCGCGTTGATCGCCGCCTGCACCTCCTGCTCCGCGATGTCGAGCGCAAGCTCGAGGTTG
Source organism: Burkholderiales bacterium (assembly GCA_036007105.1). Lineage (GTDB taxonomy): Bacteria > Pseudomonadota > Gammaproteobacteria > Burkholderiales > SG8-39 > 2-02-FULL-66-14. The sequence goes on from DASYPC010000385.1 coordinate 13,294, forward strand.
AACTGCAGCGTGATCACCGAAGCGCCGCCCGAGCTGGTCGAGGACATCTGCCGCAGGCCGGGCATCTGCCCGAATTGGCGCTCGAGGGGCGCGGTCACCGAGGAGGTGATCACCTCCGGGCTCGCACCAGGGTAAAACGTCACCACCTGGATCGTCGGGTAGTCGATCTCCGGCAGCGCGGAGATCGGCAGCAGGCGGTAGGCGAGAATGCCCGAGAGCAGGATCGCGACCATCAGCAGCGAGGTCGCTACCGGGCGGAGGATGAACTGCCGGGAAGGGTTCATGCGCCTTCTTGGCGGCGGCGCTTGCCCTTCTTCGCGGACGGGTCGTCGGCACCCGGCTTCGGCGCAGCGCCAGTGCCAGCGCCACGGCCCGCGGCGGCCTGCACCTTGGCGCCTTCGCGCAGGCGATCGACGCCGTCGATCACGACCTGCTCACCCGCCTTGAGACCGGATTCGATCGCCGTCTGCTCGCCCTCGGACGGGCCGGGCTTCACCGGGCGCATCGCGACGGTCTGGTCTTCCTTGACCACGTAGACGAAGATGCCCTGCGCGCCGCGCTGGATCGCGGCGCCTGGAACGGTCACCGCGGTGCGCGTCTCGATCTGCATGCGCACGTTGACGAACTGGTTGGGGAAGAGCTTGGCGTCGTCGTTGCCGAATTGCGCCTTGAGCTTGACCGTGCCGGTGGTCGTATCGATCTGGTTGTCCGCGGTGATCAGCGCGCCGGTCGCCAGCTTGACCCGGCCTTCGCGGTCCCACGCCTCGGTCGGGATTTTCTCGGCGCCCTGCATGCGCTTCAGCACCGAGGGCAGCTGGTCCTGCGGGATCGTGAAGATGACGCTGATCGGCTGCAGCTGCGTGATCACTACGATGCCGTTCGCGTCGCCGCCGCGCACGATGTTGCCCGCGTCGACCTGCCTGAGGCCGAGGCGACCGCCGATCGGAGCGGTGATGCGCGCGTAGGTGAGCTGCAGCCGCGCGTTCGCGATCTGACTCTGGTCCATGCGCACGGTGCCTTCGAGCTGCTTCACCAGCGATTCCTGGGTCGCGACCTGCTGCTCGGCGATCGAATCCTGCTTCAGCAGCGTCTGGTAGCGCCCGACGTCGATGCGCGCGTTCTGCAGCAGCGCCTGGTCCCGCGCGAGCTGGCCTTCAGCCTGCTGCAGTTGCACCTGGAACGGCCGCGGGTCGATTTCGGCGAGCAGGTCGCCAGGCTTCACGACCTGTCCTTCGGTGAACGCGACCCGCATCAGCTCTCCATCGACGCGGCTCCTCACCGTGACCGTCTTGAGGGGCGTCACCGTGCCCAGGCCGTTCAGGTAGATGTTCAGCTCGGTCGAGCGGGCGGTCGCGGCAACCACCGGGGTGACGCGTCCGGGATCGGCCCCTTTCCCCCCTTTACCCTTGCGCTCGGGCGCAGGTTTCGCCGGGTCCTCGGCCCGCGCGCCGAGATATTGGGTGTAGTAGTAATAGCCGCCCACTGCTGCGCCGAGCACGAGCAAGCCGAACAGCCAGAGGAGCCTTCGGTTGCGGAGGATCGCCATGGTCAGGGCGCAATTCTAGTCTGCGCGCCAGACCGGGGCTTTATAGCAACACTTCTTTACTTCCGTGCGCGGCAAGGAGAATCGGCGGGACGCGGGAAGGAAACTCTGGAGGAGGCCCGCGCCCGCCCAGCCGCACAACATCGATGTCATCGTTGAAGTTGCGCGGCCGGGGAAATGGTATCGAAGGTTGCGCCCGGAAAAAAGCAGAAATTTCTGACACGAGTGTAAGCCCGAACGTTCGGCGGCGCTGTCAGAGAAATCCCTACGAGAAGTGTTGCGCGCGAGTCTGGCCCCGTTTGTGCTTTTCCATTCTTCGCAGCCGAAAGAATGATGTTGAAGCGGGCTGTTGGAGAAGTATTGACGAGATTTCTTGTAATTCTTGCAACCGTCGATAAAGGGAACTGTCATGAGACATCTGATGCTATCTGCCGCCACCATCGTTCTCGCACTCGGAGTGACCGCCTGCGAAAGAGAAGTGAGAACCACGGAATCGAGAACCGTCGTTCAGCCCGTGCCCACGCCGGCCCCTGTCGTCAAGGAGAAGGAAACCGTGGTCGAGAAGGCGGTTCCGGTGCCCGGCCCGGCGGGTCCTGCGGGTCCGGCAGGCCCGGAAGGCCCGAAAGGTGACCGAGGGAAACCCGGCGGCGACACCGTCGTCATCGTTCCTCCCCCGGTGGAGAAGAAGTACTGACAGCGGTTGGCGGGTGGCACTGGGATCGCACCAGTAGCCCTGCTGTGTCAGAAAAGGAAACCGGGCTCTCCCGGTTTCCTTTCGTTCGCCCTCGAATTGGATTGTTGGTGGGTGGTACTGGGATCGAACCAGTGGCCCCCGCTGTGTGAGAGCGATGCTCTACCGCTGAGCTAACCACCCTGGTGAAGAGGTCGTGATTTTACCCGACCAAAGGAATTCCTATGAAACTTGCATGCACGATCGGTCTCGGCGCTGCACTTGTGATCCGTCCGGCGTTTGCGGCGCCCACGCAGGACGGTGCGATGGCCCA
>DASYPC010000386.1:0-1690 GCA_036007105.1 Burkholderiales bacterium
GCCGCGATGAGTCCGGGCGCGGCCAGGGGCAGCGCGATCGACCAGAACGCGCGCAGCGGAGGGCAGCCGTCGACCTGCGCCGCCTCGTTGAGCTCGGGCGGAATCTCGCGAAAGAACGCCATCATCAGCCACACCGTGATCGGCAGGTTGAGCGTTACGTGCGTGAGCACGAGCGCGCCCAGTGTGTCGTACCAGCCGAGCTCGCGGAATGCGACGTACCACGGCCCGACCAGCGTCAACACGGGAATCATGTGGAACACCAGGGTCCAGCCGAGGAACGCCGTCACGACCCAATGAGCCCAGCGGAATCGGTATAGCGAATACGCGGCAAGCGTACCGACGATCAGCACCAGCACCGTGCTGACCGCGGCGACGATCAGGCTGTTCGCCACATTGCCGGCGAAATCGGAACGGCGACCGAACAGCACCTCCGTGTAATTCGACCACGAGGGCGCGAACGACCACGCGCCGGTATGGATGGCGATCTGCTGCTTGAGTGAGGTCAGCAGAATCCATGCGAATGGCCCGATCACGCAGAAGAGCGCCAGCACCAGCAGCAAATAGCCAACCGCGCGCTCGCGACCGGCGAGCGGCAGGATGCTCGAAGTCGCGCTGGCGCTCATGCCCTCATACCCTCGAGCGCGCGCCGACCCACGAGCAGCGCCGCGACGATCATCGCGATCAGCGCAAGTGAAAGCAGCGCACCGTAACCGAGCAGGTTCTGCTCGAAGTAGACTCGGTACAGGTGCAGGCTGACGAGCTCGGTCGCGGTCCCCGGCCCGCCGGAGGTCAGGAGGTAGACCTCGTCAAAGGTCTTGAAGGCGAGGATCCCGCGGAAGATCAGCGCTACCGCCAGCGCGGGTTTGAGCAGCGGGATCATCACCCGGCGCGCGATCTGCGCCGTGGAAGCGCCGTCAATGCGCGCGGCTTCGATCACGTCCGGCGGAATGCCTTCGACCGCGGCGAACAGGATCAGGAACACGAACGGAACCCAGTGCCAGACGTCGACCGCGATCACCGAGGCGAGCGCGAGGCTGGTCGAGCCGAGCCAGTTCACCGGCGCCGCGCCCAGCGCGACCAGCGCCTGATTGAAGACGCCGAAATCGTAGTTGTACATCAGCTTCCACATGCTGCCGATCGCAACCGGCGGCACGAGGATCGGCAGGATCATCGCGGTGCGGACGAGGCCCTTGCCGCGATCGAGTCGCGCCACGAGCAGCGCGAGCACCAATCCAAGGAGCACCTCGGCGGCGACGGCTGCGACGACGAAAAGCGCGGTGTTGACCACCGCCGCCGGCAACACCGGGTCGCCGGCGAGCAGCGCGATATTACGAGCGGGCGTAAAGCTCCAGTGCGCACGGCCTTCCGCGAACTCGATGGTGGAGACGCTCATGCGCAGCAGGTTCACCATCGGATAGACCGTGAGCGCGACGAACAGCACGACCGCCGGCACGAGGCTCCAGTGCCGGAAGCCTCGGTTCAGCGCGGCGGTGACGGACGCGATCACGCGGACGCAACGGCCCGGTCGGACATGCACGTTTGCAGGTCCGAATTCATTCGGCCGCGGCATGACGATCCAGCGACGCGTGCGAACGAATTCGCACCTATCAATCCCCGGCGCTCCCGAGCCGTTACTCGGGCAGCGCGGGCAGCGTACCGGTGCGACGGCCGTTCTTGCGGAACAGATCCT
>DASYPC010000387.1:0-5135 GCA_036007105.1 Burkholderiales bacterium
ACGGTGCTGATGTCGGGCTTTGGTATGCCCTTGCGTACTGCGACGCCGAGGCCGGTGCGGCCGAACACGGTGCGCGTATCGGCGGCGACTTTTCCCTGCTTGACCAGGTCGTCGATGAGCTCGGGGCTGGGGATGGCGATGTCGAACGGTTCGCCGGCCTCGATCCTGCGCTTGATGACCGCGATGACGACGAAGTCGGTGACGACCTTGTGGCCGGTCGCGCGCTCGAACTGCGGCACGAGCTCGCTCACGGCGCCTCGGACGCCGGGACTTGCCAAGACTTTGATCTCTGCCGCCACGGCCTGGCTTCCCCAATAGAGCGCTGCGCAAGACATCGCGGCGAGCGCGACCGACGTCCGGATCATGGGATCCTCCCCCCTCGCGATACGTTACGCCGTCGACGCGGCGAGGGCAATGGAGCGCGCTGTGGTCACTAGAATGGAGGCGCTCGCTTCTTCGGGAGGGGAAAAATGGCCAGGAAAGTACGCGATGCCCAGCGGGACTCCTTCGATTTTCGCGACCTGATCTACCGCCCGGCGCTCGTCGAGCTGCCGGACGAGTTGTTCCCGCGCTGGGAGTACCTGCACATCCTCGATCAGGAGTCGGAGGGCGCGTGCGTCGGCTTCGGTCTCGCTGCGGTCGTCACCTATCTGCTCGCGCACAAGCGCAAGAGCGCGCCCGCGAAGCCCGCTGCGCGCGCGAGCGCGCGAATGCTGTTCGAGATGGCGAAGCGCTACGACCAGTGGCCGGGCGAGAAGTACGACTGGTCGAGCGCGCGCGGCGCGATGAAGGGCTGGTTCAAGCACGGGGTCTGCACCGAGGCGGACTGGCCGCTTCATCATGGGGAGAGCTATCTCACGCGCGAGCGGCAACTCGCGGCGCTCGCGTCGCCGCTCGGCGCGTACTACCGCGTGCTGCCAAGGCGCATCGACGTTCACACCGCGCTGAACGAAGTCGGGGTCATCTACGCGGCCGCCGAGACCCACGCCGGCTGGGACAACGCGAAGCATGAGATCGCGTTCAACAAGAAGCGCCCGTCGGGCGGCGGCGGTCACGCGTTCGCGATCGTCGGCTATACGACGCAGGGATTCCTTGTGCAGAACTCGTGGGGTCCCGGCTGGGGCGGCTTCCAGCCGGGAAGATCCGCGAGGAAGCACGGCGGAGTCGCGCTCTGGCACTACGACGATTTCGACGTCAACGTCTGGGATCTCTGGGTGGCTCGCACGGCGCTGCGCGTCGATTCGCTCGCGGCGCTGCGCGGCGAGCGCTATACCGCCGGCAACGCGGGCACCAGAGTGCAGGAAGCAGGCCCGCCGTCGCACGAAATCTGGGGCCACTACGTGCACATCGACGACGCGCAGTACAACCCGACCGGCGAGTATCCGACCACGGCCGCCGAGATCGACGACATCGTCGACCGTCTCGTCAACGGCGAAATCGTCGACGGCACGCGCCAGCCGCGCGCCGGCCGCCTGCTGCTCTTCGCGCACGGCGGCCTGAACACCGTGGAAAGCTCCGCGCTGCGCGCAGGCCGGTGGCGCCCGGTGTTCAAGCGCAACGGCATCGCCGAGCTTCACTTCATCTGGGAGACCGGGCTGCTCGCGGAGCTCAAGGATGTGCTGGTCGGAAAAGACAAGTACGCGAGGGAGCGCGTCGCGGGCATCTCGGACTGGTGGGACAAATGGATCGAGAAGATCAGCCAGCCGCTCGGCTACCCGCTGTGGAGCGAAATGCGATCCGACGCAGACACCGCGTTTCTGCCGCTGCCGGCCGCCGGAACGCACTTCATCACCGCGCTCGGCAACGCGCTCGCCGCGGCGGGCACGAGCGCCCCCAAAGTGCACCTGCTCTGCCACAGCGCCGGATCGATCTGGATGGCGCACCTGCTCGAGCAATGGAAAGCGCTCGGTGGGCCGGCCATCGAGCAGCTGATCCTGTTTGCGCCCGCGTGCAGCGTCGATCTTTTCTTCGACAAGATCGTCCCCTTGCTCAAAGGCTCGCAGCGCCTCGTGGGGGACGTGCACCACTTCCAGCTCGACGACAAGCGCGAGAAGGACGACAACGTCGCCGAGATCTATCGCAAGTCGCTGCTCTATCTCGTGTCGCGCGCCTACCAGCAGAAGGACGAGGTCGTGCCGCTGCTCGGAATGCGGATCTACCGCGAGGCGGTGGAGAAGCGGCTCGCGGCGGCCGGCGTTGCGAGCCGCGTCAAGTTCTACGACCCGGACGGCAATGCCGAGCGGACCAAGGCCGGCTCGCACGGCGGCTTCGACAACGACCTGACCACGATGAACTCGATGCTCGAGCTCGTGCTCGGCGCCGATCCGGGCGCCAGGCGTTTCACGACCGACGAGCTCAGCGGATATTGATGGCTGCGGCGCATGGCCGTCACGGGCGGTACTTTGGCCAGACCTTGCCGACCTCGACAAGGCAGCGGTGGAACTTGGCCGCCGTGGCGGGCGGCAAATGGCGGCCGTTCAATTGCAGAAACCGCGCAATCGCCGCGCCGATTTCTCCCAGATACTCCGACGAAGTCGTGTATGCGGCGCCGGCCGCTTGCTCGAGCTCGCGCACAGCCGCATCGAGACCCGCCGCTCGCGACTCATCGATCGCCTGCTGCAGCGTTTGCGTGAAATCGGCTTCCTGAACGGTCCCGGTCTCTCTCCCCAGCTGCCACAGCCTGGCGGCAAACACCAACACCCAGAGAGACAGTACGCCAGACGATAAACGCTCGTACAAGCCGGTGCCCGCTCTCTGCGGGTCGCTCCAGACCATCAGCAGCAGGAACGCCAAACCCAGAATGCCGGAGGCCACGGAATACGGGCTGAGCCCACGGAGGCTTGGATATCTTCGCAAGACGATGCCCCACAGGACCGAGGTTCCGATAAACGCAAAAAAGCCGACGGCCGCAGACAAACTGTGCAACTGCTGGCTGAGCAGCACTTTAGGTCCCGCGCATCCGGGCTCGCAGGGAAACAGGCCGGCGCCTATGCGTGCGAACCCGTTTATTGCAAGGAGCATTGCGGCGATCGCTGCAAGCCGGCTGCCTCGAAATGCCGCGTACAGGAATGCGGCAAACCCGATGTGCAGGAGTCCGGTCGGCACGAACCCGAGATAGCGCATCGCGAGCTCGGTAGAGCTGCCGCGCTCGCCGAGCTCGCTGATGTACTGGGCGAAGTGGCTGTATTCCGGTCTCAGGCTGCCGCATAAGACGATGGTGAACGCCCACAACAGAGGGGCCACCATGCCGCTCAGATTTCCGATCTTGCGAATCAGATCGGGTCCTTCGTCATCAGCATCTCGTCGGGCTCGGTGTGAAGCTCGGCATGGAGCTCGGGCGTTGCGAGTGAGAATCCGAGGCGCTCGAGCAGCCGCTGCGAGCGGTGATTCCTGCGCTTGAACACCGCGAACAGCCACCGGGCGCCGTAGTCCTCCTTGAGCGCGGGGATCATCGCCTGCACTGCGGCCTGCGCAAGGCCGCGGCCCCAGAACCGGCTCGCGAGCTCATAGGCGATCGCGGCGCGGCCGTCCGGATGCACCGTCGCCTGGACGTACCCGATCAACTCCGACGTCGGAATGCGGATGACCCAGTTGAGCCAATGCTCGCTGCCGTCCGCGGAGCGCCGCGTTTCGAGCTTTGTGAAACGTTCCCGCAGCGATTCGAGAGAGCGCGGGGGTTCGTTTTCATACTCGTAAATGGCCGGCTCGCTCAGCACCTCGAACATTTCCTCGGCATGCGAAGCGGTCTGCGGCTCGAGCACCAGGCGCTCGGTCCTAACGGTTCGCATTCGCCAGACCGAGCAGCGCGATGATCCCGGGGACCGAGACGATATGATGGTCGGCAACCGGGATTCGCTCGGCCACTTTCTCGGGCCACAGCTCGGCGATCACGCCCGAGACGAAAACCGTCCCCATCCCGACTTCCCTTGCGCCGACCAGCTCGTTCGAGCCGCCATCGCCCGCGAACAGGCACTCTTCGGGCCTTCGTCCCAACGCGTCGATGCACGCGTGGAAGATCGCAGCCTCGGGCTTCACGTGCCCGACCTCGCACGAGAACACTTCGGCGTCGAACAAGCCCGCGAGCGGACAATCCTTCCAGGTCTCGACTTCCGTGGCATCGGCGTTGCTGACCAGGCCCAGGCCGAACCCGGCGCGGCGCAACTGCTTCAGCGTCTCGACGTTGGCCGGCGGAATTCTCTGCAGCGCATCCCGGAACCGCCGGGTGCGGATTTCGGCCGCCCTGCGGACCGTCTCGTCGGTAATGCGCGGATCGATTTCGCGCGCGAGCCTCGCGAGGATCCGGTACGCGTCGCGCTCCTCGCCGGCGAGCCGCCAGCGCGACCCGGTCGTGATGACCTCGTTCCAGCGCCGCCGCTCGATCCCGAGCACGTCGCAGGTGAACGGCAGGTCCGACCACTCCGACTCGAAGCCGGTCAGCGTGTGGAACAGATCGAAGACGATCGCCTTGGGCGTCATCGCAGATCGATGCGAAAGCGCAAGCTCTCGGCGCCCCCGTGCGCAGCCGTTTTCGTAAAGCGTCCGACGAGCACTCCGCCGTTCGCGGTGATCACGCGTTGCGACACAGCGTTGGCCAGATCCGTCGTCAGCTCGACGTACGAGAGCCCTTCCGCCTTCGCATCTTGCAACGTCTGTTTCAGCGCGAGGGTCGCATAGCCGCGACGCTGCTTCCAGGGCACGACGGAGTAGCCGATATGCCCGAGGACGTGCGGTGGCAATTCATTCGTTCCGGGGCGCCAGCGAAACCCGATGCTGCCGCAGAATTCCCCGTCCCACATCCAGCGCCGGTAGCCCGGGAGCCGCTCCGCGGTCGATCCGTCGGGCAATTCCAACGGCGGGCCCTTCGCCTCGCGGTCGACGAGTCCGGCCAGGAATGCCGCGGCGTCCTTCGCGATCTCTTCGAGCTCCTCCTTCGTCGCCGCCTCGCCGCGAATGTTGTCGCCCGACCAGCCGCGCTCGAGCGCCGCGACGTACGAAGCGAGGTAGTGCTCCGCGGGCCAGACGAGCTCCATCGTCATGCGGTGCGCGGTGTGGCGTGAAACCAGAACTCGATTTCCGAAGTCTCCACTTCGAACCGGGCTGCGTGAATTCCTTTCGCCGGGACGTGATACCAGTTG
>DASYPC010000388.1:0-8353 GCA_036007105.1 Burkholderiales bacterium
CCGGACAGGAGATCGCGGGCAGGATCGTGCGGGTGCCGGCCGGATCCGCATGGCGAACCGGCCAGCGCGTGGCGAGCAAGGTCCTATGGGGCGGATTCGCCGAATATGCGTGCGCACGCGACGAAATGCTGATCGCGCTGCCCGACGGAATGTCCTATGCAGCGGGCGCGACGCTACCGGTCGTCTGGCCGACCGCATGGATCGCGCTTTTCGAGCGCGCCCGGCTCCGGGCCGGCGAGACCGTATTGGTTCATGCCTCCGCGGGAGGCGTCGGCCTCGCCGCAGTCCAGCTTGCCCGCGAGGCTGGCGCGGTCGTGATCGCTGGTGTCGGGACCGAAGCGAAAGCGTCGGTCGCGCACGAGGCAGGCGCGGCGCATACGGTCGACACGCGCTCGCCGGCCTGGATCGACGAAGTCGCGCGGCTCACGCAGGGGAAAGGTGCCGACGTAATCTTCGACCCAGTCGGCGCAGACCTCGCCGAGCCCAGCCTCAAAAGCCTGGCGCGCGACGGCCGCTACCTGATCGTCGGCTTCGCCGGTGGCAAAATTCCCGCGCTTCCGGCGGGTCGGCTGCTGTTGAAGAACGCTTCCGCGCTCGGCGTGTACTGGTCACATGACCGGGATCGTGAGCTTGTCGCGCGTGCGCTGGATTCGGTGCTGACGTCCTGGAAAGCGGAAAAATTGAGAATCGAGGCTTCGACCCTGTACCCGTTCGACAAGCTGCGCGAGGCGCTCGCCGATCTGGCGGCGAGGCGAACCACCGGAAAATGCGTGCTCGTGCCGAAGAAGGAATCGTGAACAAGCGCAACCCGATCAAGGCGCCGCGCGGTGCAGCGCTGAACGCGATGAGCTGGCAGACCGAGGGCGCTCTGCGCATGCTGATGAACAACCTCGACCCCGAGGTGGCCGAGCGTCCCGAGGACCTGGTCGTCTACGGCGGGATCGGCAAGGCGGCGCGCAACTGGGAGGCGTACGACCGGATCGTCGCTACGTTGAAGCGCCTGAAGGACGACGAGAGCCTGCTCGTGCAGTCGGGCAAGCCGGTCGGGGTTTTCCGTACGCATGCGGATGCGCCGCGCGTGCTGATCGCGAACGCCAATCTGGTTCCGAACTGGTCGAGCTGGGAGCATTTCAACGAGCTCGATCGCAAGGGACTGATGATGTACGGTCAGATGACCGCCGGGTCGTGGATCTACATCGGCAGCCAGGGCATCGTGCAGGGGACTTACGAGACGTTCTGCGAAGCCGGCCGGCAGCACTACGGCGGCGACTGGTCGGGCAAATGGATCCTGACCGCGGGGCTCGGCGGCATGGGCGGCGCGCAGCCGCTCGCGGCGACCATGGCCGGCGCGTCGATCCTGGCGATCGAATGCGATCCCTCGCGCATCGAGATGCGCCTCAGGACGGGGTACCTGGATCGCCAGGCATCCACGCTGGATGAGGCCGAGTCGATCCTGGCGAACGCAAAGGAGCCCGTGTCGGTCGCATTGCTCGGCAACGCAGCCGAGCTCTACCCGCAAATTCTCGAGCGCGCGAGAAACAGCCGATTCAAGCCCTCCCTTGTCACGGATCAGACTTCGGCGCACGACCCGGCGAACGGCTACCTGCCGGAACACTGGTCGCTCGAGCGCTGGAAGGAGCTGCGCCGCACCGATCCGGACGAAGTCGCGATCTCGGCCCGCGAAGCGATAGCGAACGAGGTGCGCGCGATCCTTCGGTTCAAGGAAATGGGAATTCCCTGCGTCGACTATGGCAACAACATCCGCCAGGAAGCGAAGAACGTCGGCGTCAAGAATGCGTTCGAGTATCCGGGGTTCGTGCCGGCGTACGTGCGCCCGCTCTTCTGCCTCGGCAAAGGACCGTTCCGCTGGGCGGCGCTGTCGGGCGATCCGGAGGATATCCAGCGCACCGATGCGAAGCTCAAGTCGCTCTTCCCGCAGAACCAGTCCCTGCAGCGATGGCTCGATCTTGCGAGCAAGCGCATCAAGTTTCAGGGACTACCCGCGCGCATTTGCTGGCTCGGGCTCGGCGAGCGCCATCTCGCCGGGCTGGCTTTCAACGAGATGGTGCGCAGCGGCGAGCTGAAAGTGCCTCTCGTGATCGGCCGCGATCACATGGATTCGGGGTCGGTGGCGAGCCCGAACCGGGAGACCGAGGCCATGAAGGACGGCTCGGACGCGGTGTCGGACTGGGCGTTGCTCAATCTCATGCTGAACACGGCGTCCGGTGCAACCTGGGTGTCGTTCCATCATGGCGGCGGCGTCGGGCTCGGTTATTCGCAGCACGCGGGGATGGTGCTTGTTGCCGACGGCACCGAAGCCGCCGCGCGCCGCATTGAGCGGGTACTCTGGAACGACCCGGCTTCGGGCGTGATGCGCCACGCGGACGCGGGCTACGAATCCGCCATCGATGCAGCGCGCAAGCACCGGCTCGATCTGCCTTCGCTGGACTGATGGGAATCCTTTCCGGCATTCGCGTCCTGGACCTCTCGCGGGTGATGTCGGGGCCCTACTGCACCGCGCTTCTCGGCGATCTGGGCGCCGAAGTGATCAAGATAGAGACCCCTGGTGTGGGCGACGACGCGCGGCGCTTCGGCCCGTATCTCGGCGGATCGAGCGTGTATTTCGCGCTCCTTAACCGCAACAAGAAGAGCGTCACGCTCAATCTCAAGGCCGCGCGCGCCCGGGTGATCGCCGCGGATCTCGCGGCAAAATGCGACGTGGTGGTGGAAAATTTTCGTCCAGGCGTCGCGGCACGGCTCGAGATGGACGCGGCACGGCTTCGCGCGCGCAATCCGCGGCTCGTCTACCTGAGCATCTCCGGCTTCGGCCAGTCGGGCGCGCACGCGGCCTGGCCGGCGTATGACCTCGTCATCCAGGCGATGTCGGGGCTCATGTCGGCGACCGGCTTTCCTGGCGGCCCGCCGACGGCGGTCGGCGAGTCGATCGCAGACGTGGCCACGGGGCTTTTCGGCTCATGGGCGGTGCTTGCCGCGCTGCTGCATCGCGAGCGCACGGGGGAGGGCCAGACCATAGACCTGGCGATGCTCGACGCCATGCTCTCGATGCAACTCACCGGCCTTGCGCGCCTTGCCGCTGAAGGAGTAGCGCCGCAGCGGGTCGGCAACCGCCATCCGGTGACGACCCCCGTGGACACGTTTCGCGCGAGCGACGGATATGTGGCGATCGTCGTGCCGAGTGATGCCCAGTTCCGCGAGCTGTGCGAGGTGATGGAGAGTCCGGCGCTCGCGCAAGACGAGCGTTACACGAGCAACGCAGCACGCCGCGCGAACGAGAATGCATTGCGCCAGACGATCGAATCGTGGAGCAGCGCCCGCGCGGCGGACGAAGTCGTCCGTGCCTGCCTTGCGCGCGGCATCCCTGCGGGGCGCGTGCTCGATCTTGGTCAGGCACGCGGCATGCGGTCGGCGGGGAGCAACGATCCGATCACGACGGTCCCGCATCCGGTGTTCGGCACGCTCGACCTTACTTTGCAACCGGCCCGGTTTTCCGCGCAGCAGGAAGCCACAGCGGCGCGCGAGCCATCGCTCGGCGAGCATACTTCGGAAGTGCTGCGCGAGCTTCTGACTCTTGACGCGGAAGAGATCAAGGCGCTGCGGGCGCAAGGCGTTCTCTAGCCCAGCCTCGGCGCAGCAACCAGTGGGCGATGCTGGCGGTGACCAGGCTCCAGCCGATGCCGACGACGAACGCAGGGTGGTAGGAGCCACTCAGGTCGAAGATTGCGCCCGACAGCCAGCCTCCGAGGCCCATCCCGAATAGCGTCGCCGTCAGCACCACGCCGACCCGCGTACCCGCTTCGCGCGGCGGCAGGTATTCGCGGACGATGATCGCGTACGCCGGAACCAACCCGCCCTGGAACAGTCCGAAAAGCGCCGATGCGATGTAGAGCGAGCGCAGGCTTTCGACCGGCAGGAACAGCGCCAGCGCGACAGCCTGCAGCACTGCGCCCGAAAGCAGCGTGCGCAGGCCGCCGATGTGATCGGAGACCCAGCCCCATAGCACTCTGCTGATGATGCCGGCGCCGAAAATCAGCGACAGCATTTCGGCACCGCGCGCTGCACCGTAGCCGAGGTCGCCGCAGTAGGCGACGATGTGGACCTGCGGCATCGCCATGCCCGCGCAGCAGGCGACTGCCGCGATCGTCAGCAGGGTTGTCAGCGCATTCGGGGACAGCTCGAGCGGACTTTGGCTCCTGGCCGCGGGTTGCGCGGCTGCGGTGCCGACCGCCGGCGGCCGCTTTCGCAACAGCAGCGACAGGGCAAGCATGCTGACCCAACAGAACACACCGGTACCGATATAGGTCGCGCGCCAGCCAAATTCGTCGAAGAAATGCTGCAGCACGGGCGGCCAGAGCGTTCCGGCAAGGTAGTTCCCGCTCGCGCAGATCGCGACCGCGAGCCCGCGCCGGCGCGTGAACCACAGGGAGATGTCGGCCACGAGAGGCACGAAGGTCGCCGAACTGCCGAAAAGACCGATCAGCACGCCGTGCGTGAGCGCAAATTGCCACGGGCCGGCGGCATTGCCGGCGGCGATGAATCCGAGCCCCAACGCCGTACCGCCTATGAGCACGGGAACGAGCACGCCAAAGCGGTCGGAGAGCTTTCCCATCAGGATCCCGCCGAGTGCGAAGCCGACCATCGTCAGCGTGTAGGGAAGCGACGCGTCCGAGCGCGACAGGCCGAACTCCGCCTGCACCGGCGGCAGCGCGACCGTGACGCCGTACATGCCGGCGCCGCCGATCGTCATCAGCGCGAGCGCGGCCGCGAGCCGCGTCCACGCGTAAGGCGATTCGGGCTGCGATTGCGCTGCGGAAACGGCGGGCGGCGTCACTCGGCGATTGTACTTGTCGCAGCATTTGTAACTTCTGTAGCGAATTGTAAAAACAGGGCAATTTCGCAGCGGCGCCGGTACACAATTCGTCCGCTGGGAGGGATCCCCTGTTGGCCAATGCGGTTCACGCAGTAAAGGCGGGCGCGAGCCGCTGGAGCATCGCGCCCGAAGCGCTGGAATGGCCTGTCACGCTCGCGGCAATCGCATTCCTCGTCTGGCAAGCCGACGCGTTTCGCGATCCTGAATTCGCCCGCGGCGCAGGCGAGCGCTACCAGCACGCGGTAGAGCTGCGAGCGCCGATCCTTCCGCAGGCGCTGGGGAGCGGGCGCTTCACGGACTCGATCGCGGGAAGCGAGGAAGATCCCGCCACGATCGACCGGCTGACGAGTGCTTATGAAGCGCTCGGCCGCAGTCTGGCCCAGCCGCTCAAGGCGCGGCTTCCCCGGCTCGAAGCGCTCGAGAATCGTGCGCGCGAAGCGCGCGCGGACACCGACGTGCAAGCAGCGATCGAAAGCCTCGCGAACGAGACCAAGCTCTACCGCGACACCTACGGCATCGCTCCCGGAGAAACGCGATCGATCCCGCTCGAATGCGCGTGGAACCACTTCGCAGCACTGCAGCGTGCCGATGGCATGGCCGCGATCCTCGACGGCGATGCGCGCCGCGCTTCGGCTGCGCTGCCGCCCGATGCGAAGGCCGGCACTTGGTCACGCGCCGAGCGCGCGGCCGGATGCACTTCTGTCGGGCAGCCCCGACAAGTGGTCGCAAGGGCAGCTGAAATCGTTGCGCAGGCGCGCTCGAGCGAGATCAATGCGGCGAAGTCGCGCGGGGCACAGGCGCTGCTCGCCAACGCGTACTGGATCTTTGCGCTCTGGGCGGTGACCGGGCTCGCGCTGCTGCAGCTCGGCCGGCAGGCAATGCCAGCGCGTCGCTTCCTGCCGCTCGCTGCGCTCGTCTGGGCCGCCGTGGGATGGGTGACCCACGTCCACGTCGAGTGGATCAGCGACCGCAGCGCGCACACTTCCCAGCTCTTGAAGTGGGGCGTCCAGTGGCCGGATTTCTTCCAGTACCTCGCCGCCGGAGCGGCCGTGCTGCTGCTGTTGGGGATGATGTTTGGACCGGGTCCTGGCGCAGCGCCGCGGCAACGGCAAACCCCGTCCTCGCGGCTCGCCTACGCGGGGTTCGTCCTCTTCGTCGGACTTGGGTGGTGGCTGTCTCTTGATTTGTCGGCCGCAGGGCATGCCGCAAATCGCTTTCATGCGTTGTATCAGCAGGTCTATGTCTTTGCGGCTTTCGTCTTGCTGACCCTGATTGCGCCCCTGCGGCTGAAGCTCGCCGACCGACTGGTGCGCTGGCTCGGCTTCTTCCTGCTGATCGCGCGGCCGCGCGGGGCGGGCCTGCGCCGCTACCTGCCGTGGCTCGTGTATGCGGCCACCGCAGCCCTCGTGCTGTTCGCGGCGAGCGCCACGCACAAGCAGCAGACGCAGTTCACGTCGGAGCTTTTCCGCAGTTGGCTGATCCTCGGCGCTGCGTGGTTCTTCTTCGTCCGGGGCGAATCGGCGCTGTCGCTTCGCGCGGGCGGAGTCAAGGGCGCGCTGCAGGTATTGGTCTTCGTCTCGCCGCTCTTTTTCGTGCTCAGCGTACCGCTGCTCGGCCTGGTGCTGACCGACGATTTCGGGCCGCTCTTCGTCATGCTCTATGCCGCCTCGATCTTCGTCGGCACGGCGTTCGCCTTT
The DNA here is from genome assembly GCA_036007105.1 of Burkholderiales bacterium. Lineage (GTDB taxonomy): Bacteria > Pseudomonadota > Gammaproteobacteria > Burkholderiales > SG8-39 > 2-02-FULL-66-14. Next base: position 6,586 of record DASYPC010000388.1, read on the forward strand.
GCGTGTTTCGACCGGGCCGGCTATCGACCGTGGCTCGGCGCAATGGTGGGCGTCTTCGTCGCCGGCGCGTGGGTCTACCTGATGACCTTCGCGCTGTATTCACTGCCGGCGCCGCTCGCCCGGATCGCCGAGCGGCTCGCGAGCGTGCGCAATCCGTTCACGTCGACCAACGACCAGATGGCGATCATCACCTGGTTCCAGGAATCGGCGCCCGCGCAAGGCTATGGCTTTGGCGCGGTGCCGTGGTGCGGCGAGATGGCCGGCGCAACGTGCCGCGGCGTTCCGAAGCAGATCCAGAGCGATTATGTGTTCACGGCCTTCGCGGGCGTTTACGGCAAGGCCGCTGCGCTCGCGCTGGTCGCGCTGCTCGCGCTGTGGCTGGTGCGGGTCGTGCTTCACCACGGGCGCGCGACGCGCGGAACGGTCACTCTCGAGTCGGCGGCGCTCACCCAGCAGGCATGGCTCAGCTGGATCGCCGTATGCTGGGTCGGTCTCACGCTCGCCCAGCTCGCGATCACCGTCGCGGGCAATCTGGGCTGGCTGCCGCTGACGGGAATCACCTTTCCGTTTGCAAGCTTTGGCGCCTGGTCGCTGCTCGCGAATACCTTCTTCCTCGGCCTCGCGATCAGCCTGCCGAGGAGGACGGCGTGATGCCGCCGGTCCGGGCTTCGCTGCTGCAGCGCGCGCTGGCGGTTTTCGTCCTGCTCGCGCTCTTCCTCGCCGGGTTTCTGTGGGCCGGCCAGGTGCTCCTGCCGCGGCCGGTCGAAGACGTCTATCTCGATTCGCAACGCCTGGCGGCACTGCGGACCTTCGAGCGCGCCATCGTTCCGATGGACGCCGCGCACGACGATGCCGGACCTCGCGCGGAGCTGATCCGCAGCCAGTTCGAGTTCTGCGCCGATCCGCTGAAGGATCGCAAAACGGTGTCGGCGCGAGCGAAAAGAACCAACGCCTGCGCGAGCCCGAGTGCCGTGGAGGAGCTGGCCTGCTACGTGAGAACGATCAATTCGAGGCTGGGCGAAATGGGCGGCGACGGCCGGACGAACCGCGAGCGCGCTCCGCGCGGTCGCTACGTCGTCAGCATCGAGCGCTGGGTAGAAGCCATTCAGGATCCGCAGCAGCCGGTGGCGTGCCGCGCCGCGATGGCGGCCGCCCGGCACCTCGCCTCAGGCGAGGGCAAGCTGCTCGACCTTCTCGCGTGGCGTGATCTGTCGCCGAAGAACGTGGTGGCGAGCCAGTTTGCGCCCGACCAGGCGGTCAAGGTGGCCGGCCGGATTCTCGAGCAGCGCAACCCGTGGGGCGGCGTACCCGGGTGCATCTACTACGGACACCTGGGCCGCAACGGCAAAATGCTGTTCGTCACCGACAAGCAGCAGAGCAATCGCCCGGCCTGCATTGCGATGCGTCCCCATGGGACCAACGAAAAGGATCTGGAGGGCGCGCGAACGCCGCCCGAATCGCTCGACGTGATCCTCGCCGACCTGGACAACATTCGCCTTCCCTGGCGAGACCTTTTCCGCGCGTACACCGAAAAGCCTGCGGCGGGAACGACGCTGATCCGGCGCGTAAACGCGGACGCCGCGCCGGTTGCGGTTGCGCACGGTCCCAATCGGCTCGAGCGGGCGAAGCACGAGGTCGACGCCGGCTTCAACATTCACCTGACGATCGACCCGGATGCGCAGCGCATCGTCCAGCAGGCCAGCGCCTGCTACGCGGGCGATCCGGCAAGCTGCGAGCGCATCGGCCTCGTGAACGATGCGAAGTTCGA
>DASYPC010000389.1:0-9710 GCA_036007105.1 Burkholderiales bacterium
TCGAGCGAACCGCGCACGATGTGATAGCGCACGCCGGGCAGGTCCTTGACGCGCCCGCCGCGGATCAGCACGACCGAGTGCTCCTGCAGGTTATGTCCCTCGCCGCCGATGTACCCGATCACTTCGTAGCCGTTGGTGAGCCGCACCTTGGCGACTTTCCGCAGTGCGGAATTCGGCTTCTTCGGGGTCGTCGTGTAGACGCGCGTGCACACACCGCGTTTCTGCGGAGAGCCGGCAAGCGCGGGCACCTTCGACTTGGCCGGCTTGGCGACGCGCCCATGGCGCACTAACTGATTGACGGTAGGCATTATTTGCGTCTCTAGAAACAAACTGGGCGGCCACGTAGCGTACGACCGTAGCCGCCCGGCTGAAATAAAGAGGCCGGATTATAAAGAGAATTTCGAACGAGCGTCAACATTTCTGCGGCGCGAGTCGTGGCTCAAAAAGGCACCGCTACCGCGGTGCGGCAACGCTAGGGCGCTGGGTCGAGGACGAAGCCAAAGCGCCCCGGCACGTCCCGGGACTGGATCGTGGGCAGTCGGTCGATCGCATCGCCCTGCGCCTCGGCGTACGCAGCGAGGTCGCGATCATCGAGCAGCGCGATCGAGCCGTCTGCGCGCAGCAGAACCGAGCCTTCCTCATCCAGCATCGCACCGCGACTGTCGTAGATGCGGCCGCATTGGTCGAGGAACGTCTCGTCATGGGCGCGCACGACGAGCGGCGTATAGGCGAGGCGGGCGAAGACTCGCTGCGGGCCGTTCTGGAAGAACCATCGTCCGCGCGCGTCGCACGTATAGTTGCGCGCGATGAATTGCCGCAGTGCCGCGTTGCCGATCGGCTCGTAGGTCCCGCGCGCCGCGTTGCGCAGCAGCCAGCGGCCGCGCCGGTCGAGGGAAAGCCAGCCGTACACATCTGGAACGCCGGGCCACTTCGCCTGCGCCCGCAGAACGATTTCATCCACCCTAGGCGGGGCCGAATCCTTCGATCGGCTGAGGGACGGAGATGCCGAACCCCTGCGCGTATCCGACGCCTGCCGTCTTCAACAGCGCAATGACGCTCTCGTCCTCGACGCACTCACCGATCACGCCGACGCCGATCACTTCGCCGACGCGCGAGATCGCGTTCAGCTTCGAGCGCGCGACATCGCTCGATGCGAGCTTGCGGATGATCACGCCGTCCACTTTCACATAGTCCACGCGCAGCGTCTTGAGCGGCTCGAACGACACCGAGCGGCGTCCGAAGCCGTCGAACAACAGCCTGCACCCGATCGCTTTAACCGCGGCCGAGAAGCGCGCGGCCGCATCCGGGCGGGCGAGAAGGTCGTTCTCGTCGATCTCGAACACCAGCGCGTCGGGGTTGACCCCGGCGCGTTCTAGATCCTTCGCAAGCGCGTGCGAGAAGCCGGCGTCTCCGAGCGTCTGCGCGGAGATGTTGATGCTGAACTTCGGCACGCGCGACCCGCGAGCGAGCGCCGCAATCACGCGGTGGATCACCCAGCGGTCGAGCTCGGGCATCATTCCGCAGTGCTCGAACACCGGGAGGAAGGCGCCCGGCGGCAGCATCGCAGCCTCTTCCTCGCGCAGGCGCACGAGGGTCTCGGCGATCGGAAACGTACCGCGCTCGCGCAGCGATTCGATCGGCTGGGCGAACAGCAGCAGCTCATCGTGGTGAAGCGCCCGCTCCAGGCGCTCGGCGAGATCGCCCCAGCCCGTGAGCTCGTGATCCATCTGCTCAAGGAATTTGTCCGGATCCTGCGCTGCTTCGTTGCGCGCAGGTCCGGGAGGCGGTTTTGCGCTCACGTGAGAGGGCCGTGTTTTGACAATCATAGCGCAGTACACTTTCCCGAATGTCGCGAGCCGACTACCGATGCGAGCACCGCCTGCGGGTGCGCTGGGCCGAGATCGACATGCAGAAGGTCGTATTCAACGGCCATTACCTCACCTACATCGACACTGCAGTGGCGGAATACTGGCGCGAGATCGGCTTGCCCTACCCTGATGGATACGTAGACCGCTACGGGTGCGACCTGTACCTGCGCAAGGCGGCGCTCGAGTATCACGGCTCGGCACGTTATGACGAGACGCTCGCCGTCTTGTGCCGCGTCGGGCGCCTGGGCCGCAGCAGCATGGACTTCCGTTTCGAGATCTGGCGCGAGGAACCGAGCGCATCGCAGGCGCCGCTCATCACCGCCCACCTTGTGTACGTCAACGTCGACGTGAGCGCAGGGAAACCCTCACCGCTGCCCGAGGATGTGCGCGGACGTGTGCGCGCGTACGAGCGCGCGGCGCCCGAACAGGCCTGAGTCGCCGTCCATGGAGCCGATGCTGTACTGGGAGGACTTCACGGCGGGAGAAACGGTCGAGATCGGCCGGCACACGTTCGCGGAAGCAGAGATGATCGAGTTCGCCCGGCAGTTCGATCCGCAGCCTTTCCATACCGACCCGGAAGCGGCGAAGGACTCGTTCTTCGGCGGGCTGATCGCAAGCGGCTGGCATACGTGCGCGATCGCAATGCGCCTCATGGTGCAGCTGTACATCGGGCGATCCGCGAGCGCAGGCTCGCCCGGCGTCGAGAATATCCGCTGGCGCGCGCCGGTCCGACCGGGCGACACCATTACGTATCGGCGCGTCATCCTCGAATCGCGCCCGTCCGAAAGCAAACCGGGCCTGGGGCTGCTGCACACCCGCACCGAAGCGTCGAATCAACGCGGCGAGATCGTGATGACGATGGAAGGCTGGGGTCTGTTCAGGCGCCGGCCCGCCGCGCCCGCTCAGTAGGCGCGGTCGGGACTCAGGCGCGCGCCAGCTCCGCGCTGACCGCGAGATGGTCGGACAGCAGCGACCAGGGCGCGCCGCGATGCACTTGCGTGCCAAGCACGCTGAAACCGCGCACATAGATGCGATCGAGCCTGAGCAGCGGCAGCAGGCTCGGAAACGTACGCGCGGCGCGCCCGTGGCGCGTCTTGGACACCTCGGTCATGCCGAGCCGCCCCTCGAGGATCGCGCCCGCGCGCTGGCGCCAGTCGTTGAAGTCGCCCGCCACGATGATCGGCAGGTCACGCGATGCGAGCTCCTCGAGCCTGCTGCCGATCGCTTCCAGTTGGCGACGGCGGCCCCGCTCGTGCAGCGACAGGTGCACGCACACGCAATGCAGATTGCGCCGCCAGCCCGGCACCGCGACTACGCAATGCAGCAGCCCGCGCCGCTCATAGCGGTGATCCGACACGTCCTCGTTCTGCATCGAGACGATCGGAAAGCGCGACAGGATCGCGTTGCCGTGATGCCCGTGGTCGTAGACCGCGTTCATGCCGTAGGCGTATTGCCAGTCCGATCCGGCAAGGTACTCGTGCTGCGGCGCGAGCGGCCAGGTTGCAAAGCGCCGCTCGTGGTGCTGGTTCACGCCCTGCACTTCCTGCAGGAAGACGAGATCCGGCGCGAGCGCGCGCAGCCCTTCGCGCAGCTCGTGGATCACCATGCGGCGATTGAACTGCGACAACCCCTTGTGAATGTTGAGCGTCGCGACCTTGAGGGAATCGCTCATCGCAGGTCGAACTCGAAGCGCTGCTCGAACAGGTGGGCGTCGTCGAAATGGCGGCGGCCGACGAACGCGGTCGCGTGCCGACCCCATTGGCGCATCGCGCCTGCCGAGCGGACCCCCGTCGGCCAGAAGCGATAGCGCTCGGGGCGCTCGGTTCCCGCGATCAGGCCGTCGGGGCCGAACGCGCTGCGCGAGCCGCCGTCGAGTCGCGCCAGCGAGCGCAATTCGTCGTAGTCGCGCAACTCGTAGTGCGCCACGCTGTCCATCCCCCGCGCGATCGACACACGCTCGATATAGTGAGTGCCGTTTGCGACGTGCAGCACGGGACGCTCGCCAGCCTCCACGCGCGGCAGCTGCTGCGGCGAGAACGCCCACTCGTCGAAGCCGTTTGGCGCAGGCAGGGCTCGCGCCCGCGGGGTGGGAAAGAACATGTGGTAGCAGCCGCAGGCATGGATGGTGTCGTAAACGAGCGGCTCGCCATCGGGTGCGAGCGTGACACGCCACGTCAGGCCATCGAGCAGGCCCGCAAGGATATCGCCCGGCTCGCTCGGCGGACGCTCCGGAAACCAGATCGTGTAGACCAGCTGCAGCAGCACGCGCCCGCGGTAGAGCGTGCGCGTGATTTGCGCATAGACGACCTGTTCGGCGGCGTCCACGCTCGGGATCTCGCGGCCGCGCAGCCAGCGCAGCTGGCCGAAGCGGTCGTAGTCGCCGGCCACCTCGACCTCGAAGCTCGGCGCGAATGCAGCCAGCAGCTCGGCGAGATCCTGCGCCGCCGGCTCGGGCAAGCCCAGCGGATTGGCCGAAGACGCAGCCAGCAGGCGCTCGAGCGCGTCGCGAGATCGCGACGGCGCGGCGGGCGGAGCGTACCGGATGAGAGGCAGGCTCGTGCCGCGCGGCTGTTGCGCAAACGCGGCGCTCGTTTCCGACTCCCAACGCTGCACACCCGCGGCGAACGCAACCCTCGTCAGCGCGTACAACCCGGCCACCCGCAGCGCCATCGAGTAATCATCCGGTACCGTGGCGCGCTCGAGCAACCATTGACGCGTCTCGGGCTTCGCAAAGTCGATCTCGCGCAGCAGCTGCGCACAATCGCGCGTGCGCGCGACCGCTTCGCGGCGCAAGCCTGGCACCAGCAGCACCGGCAGCGCCGTCAGCCGCTCGTCGGGGAGATTCGCGATCTCGGCCTTGCGCGCGGAGTAATCGAGCGCGGCCAGGCGAAGCGCAAAGGCTTGCGTCGCCGCAACGTCGCTTGCCGCGCGTTCCCTGAGCGCGCTCAGCGATCGGTCCACCCGCAGATAGGGAAACCCGCGGATGCGCGCGTCCTGCGCGTCGCGCACACCGGCACCGTCGACGGCGGCATCGAGCGCCGCAAACCAGGCCGCGCAATCGCGCACCGGAATCGCGGCAGATTCGAGATGATCGCTGAACGGCCGCTCGAGCGTCGCGCATCCCGCGAGCGCCGCCGCGAGAATCAGTGCGCTCAGCAGATTCATGTCAAGCCGCGGAACGCGCCCGGATACGCTCGGGCAGCATGCGGATCGCGTCGCGGTTGGACCACGAGAAGCATTGATTCGCCGCTTCGCGCCACGGCAACCACTGGTACGCCGTGTGCTCCTGCGGCGCAAGCGCCACCGGCATCGGCTCAGGAAGCTGGACACTGAACGCGTGCTCGGTGTTGTGCGTGACTCCCGGTGCAAAGCGATGCCGCCACTGCGCGTAGATCTCGAACGTATAGGCCACGTTCCAGCGTTCGAGCGACGAACGCGGCGCGTCGACCCCAGTCTCCTCGCGCAGCTCACGCAACGCCGCATCGTCGAGCGCTTCGTCCGGCAGGTCCAGCGAGCCGGTGACCGACTGCCAGTATCCTGGTCGCGTCGCGCGCTCCAGCAGCAGCACTTCGAGCGCCGGTGTGTGCACCACGACCAGCACCGAAACCGGAAGTTTCGCGCTCATGCGGATTTCTCGCGAATGAGCGGCGGCAGCGATTCCGGCCCCTGCACGAACACCGCGAAGAACGACCGGCCGCGACCCGCCCAATACTGGGCGCTCGAAGAAAGCACGTCCGCGAGCACTCCGAAGTCATCGGCCGGCAGGCCGGATGCGCCTTCGAGCAGCAGAACATGGCCATCAGCGTCCAGCCACGACAAGTCCGTCAGGCAATCCTCGAGCGCATCCCAGTTGGCGCCGAACCAGGCCGGGAATTGCAGCCCGCGCGCCAGGCGCGCGAGCAGCTCGTCCTTGTCGAGCGCGCCGGCGAGCGACACGCGGCTGACGCGGGGGCTTCCGCCGCGCGTCGCGTCGAGCACTTCGTCGGTACGCGCGACGCGATAGACGCCGGAGCGCGAGGGGTCCTTCAGGCGCTGCAGCAGCTTTCCCACTTTATTGGCGAATCCTGCGGAACGTGCGGTAGTGATCGTCCGTATAGTAGTACTCACCGTCCCGTCCGGCGATGATGCGCCGGGCGCCCCGGTCGCGCGCGCCGGGCGTGCGCACGGTGTACTCCCGGTAATAACCGCGCTCGCGCTTCGGCAACAGCGCTTCGCGGTTGCCGAACACGGAGCCGTCCTCGTCATACGGGAACGGACCGCCGGTGCGGATCAAGGCGAGTGTTGCGCGCGCTTCGACGGGCAGTGCCGAGGCCTTGATTTCGCCGATTGCCGAGAAAGCAAACGCCTGGGCCGAGACCGCAAGCACGAGCCAGGCGGCCTTCTGAAGGAGCATCACGCGGTAGACCTCCTGGAAGAGGTCTTATAGACTTTTCCCAATACTCGATGCTTCGCCTGAACAAATCTCAAATTGAAGCGTTTTACGACGAAGGCTATGTCGTTCTGCCTCGAGTTTTTCGCGACGCTGAAATTCGGGACATCGGCAAGGCCTTTGACCGGCTGCGCGACACGGCGGCAACACTGACCAGGCCGCAGATGATCAAGGGCTCCTACTTCGTCGTCCATAATCACCGCATCGATCGCATTGTCTGGTGTGGAGCCGCCGAGCCCGTGCTTCTGACGTACGGTGAGGACGCGCGGCTCACGGTCCCTTCGAGCCAACTCCTGGGAAGCAACGAAATGGAGCAGCTCATCTGCCAGGCCCACTTCAAACTGCCCGCCGACGGGGTGGGATTCGGGTGGCATCAGGATAGCGATCATCGCCGCTACGGGACCGAAGAGTGGACGGACGTGAATGGCCGCGGGAGTTTCGTGCAAACGATCCTCGCGGTCGACGTCATGCACGAGGAGAACGGCCCCCTCATGGTGGTTCCGGGTAGCGGTCGCGGGGGCCATCAATACCTCAAACAACGCACTTCTCCGGTGGATGCGCTCTTCGACGGGCAGGCGCAGCCCGTGTTGATGGAGCAAGGCTCGGTGCTTTTGTTGGGGCCTTACACCGTTCACGGAAGTAAGCCCAATCGTTCCAGACACGCCCGCCGCGTTTTCATCAATGGCTATGCCTACCCTGGCGCGAATCGCCGGATTTATCCTGGCAAAGGTGCGGGGCGTAGAGTCGCGGCCCGGCCGTGAGGCCCACGGATCAATGCTAGGTGGGGCCGCGAGGATTGACCTCTGGCGGCTCCCTCAACCGCAGGCCGAGCTCGCGCAGCTGCCGGTCATCCACTGAGCTCGGGGCTTGCGTGAGGAGGCACTGGCCGCGCTGCGTTTTCGGAAACGCGATCACGTCGCGGATCGATTCGGCACCCGCCATCAGCGTCACGATCCGGTCCAGGCCGAACGCGATCCCGCCGTGCGGCGGTGCGCCGTATTGCAGGTTGTCGAGCAGAAAGCCGAACTTCGCGCGCGCTTCGGCTTCCGTGATGCCGAGCGCGGCGAAGACCTTCTGCTGCACGTCGGCGCGATGGATGCGGACCGAGCCGCCGCCGATCTCCCAGCCGTTCAGCACCATGTCGTAGCCTTTGGCGAGCGCGCGGGCGGGATCGCTCGTCAGCAGGTCCTCGTGCCCGTCCTTGGGCGCGGTGAACGGATGGTGGACCGCGCCCCAGCGCCGTTCCGCCTCGTCCCACTCGAACATCGGAAAGTCCACCACCCAGAGCGGCTGCCAACCCTCGGCGGCGTAGCCTTTCTCGTGCCCGATCTTCACCCGCAGCGCGCCGAGCGAATCGTTGACGACTTTCGCCTTGTCGGCGCAGAAGAACAGCAGGTCGCCGTTCTGCGCGCCGCTGCGCTCGAGAATCTGCGCGAGCACTTCGGCGGGCAGGAACTTGATGATCGGCGACTGCAACCCGTCGGGCAGGCTCGCCCGGTCGTTGACCTTGATGTAAGCGAGGCCCTTCGCGCCATAGATCGCGACGAACTTCGTGTAGTCGTCGATTTCCTTGCGGCTCAAGTCCGCTTTCGGGATGCGCAGCGCCGCAACGCGCCCGCCCGCGAGGTCCGCTGCGGCGCGGAATACCTTGAACTCCACGCTCTTCATCAGGTCGGTCAACTCTGTGAGCTCGAGCGCGATCCGCAGATCCGGCTTGTCCGAGCCGAAGCGGCGCATGGCTTCGGCATGCGTCAGGCGCGGAAAAGGATCCGGCAGCGCGATGTCCAGCACGCTGCGAAATACGCTGCGCATGGCTTGCTCCATCAGCGCCTGGATCTCGAGCTCCGAGAGAAACGAGGTCTCGACGTCGATCTGCGTGAACTCGGGCTGGCGATCGGCGCGCAGGTCCTCGTCCCGAAAGCAGCGCACCAGCTGGTAGTAGCGGTCGAACCCGGCAACCATCAGCAGCTGCTTGAAGAGCTGCGGGGACTGCGGCAGCGCATAGAACGAGCCTTGCTGCAAGCGGCTCGGGACGAGGAAATCACGCGCCCCTTCGGGGGTGGAGCGCGTAAGCATCGGCGTCTCGATGTCGATGAAGCCGAGCTGGTCCAGGACTTGGCGGACCGCCATCGTTACGCGGTAGCGCAGGCGCAGGTTCTTCTGCATCGGCTCGCGCCGCAGGTCGAGCACCCGGTACTGCAGCCGTGTGTTCTCGGAGAGATTTTCCTCGTCGAGCGGAAACGGCGGCGGCACCGAAGGATTGAGGATCTCGATCGAGTGCGCGAGGACCTCGACTTCGCCGGTGGGAAGGTTCGGATTCGCCGTGCCCCCGGGGCGCTTGCGCACCGTTCCGGTCACGCTGAGGACGAACTCGCTGCGCACGCGGTCGGCAATGCGAAACGCGTCCGGCCGGTCGGGATCGAAGACTACCTGGGCGAGCCCTTCGCGATCGCGCAGGTCGATGAAGATCACGCCGCCATGGTCGCGCCGGCGATGCGCCCAGCCGCACAGGGTCACGGTCCGGCCGACCTGCTCGGCTCTAAGTTCGCCGCAGTAATGCGTGCGCATGGGTTCAGCTCTTCCCGTTCTTCAGCCGGTCATTCGGCGGCGGAGCCACCACGCCCATCGAGATGATGTACTTGAGTGCCTGGTCGACGCTCATTTCGAGCTCGATCAAATCCTTGCGGGCGACCAGGACGAAGTATCCCCCGGTCGGATTCGGCGTGGTCGGCACGTACACCGAGAGAGAATCGTCGCGCAGGTGATTCGCCACGTCCCCGCCCGGCGTTCCGGTGACGAATCCGATCGTCCACATGCCTTCGTGCGGCCACTGCACCAGCACCGCCTTGCGGAACGCTTCGCCACTCGAGGAAAAAAGCGTGTCGGAAACCTGCTTGACGCTCGAGTAGATCGTGCTCACGAACGGAATACGGTGCAGGATCGCGTCCCACAGCCTCACCAGCCGCTCGCCGATGAAGTTCGCCGCGAGCACGCCGGTGACGAAGACGATCACCAGCGTCATGATCACGCCCATCCCGGGCACGTGCATGCCGAGCCAGCTTTCGGTGCGGAAGTGCGGCGGCAGCAGCAGCAGCGTGCGGTCGAGCGTGTCGACGACGAGCGTCAGCACCCAGATGGTGATGACGAGCGGAATCCAGATCAGAAGCCCCGTGATCAGATACTTCTTCATGGCTCGGCAAACAAAAAGCCCGGCGCGCGCCGGGCATCAGGATTCTCGGCCAAGGGCGGTCTGCTCTAGGCCGCGGCGGGCTCGTTCTTCTTGCTCTCGGGCTTGCTCTCGCTTTTCGCCTCGCCCGCTGCTTCCGGCTTGGCATCGCCCGACGTCTCGCTCTTCGCTTCCGGCTTGGCCGCACCCGCTGGCTTCGCCGGCTTCGCGCCTGAATTCTTGAAAT
>DASYPC010000390.1:0-7260 GCA_036007105.1 Burkholderiales bacterium
GAAAATTGGACTCCGGAAGCCCTGCAGCAGGTGGTGCACCTGCATCTCGAGAACGCGCAACTGATCGTCGTATCCAATCGCGAGCCCTACGTCCACAACCGCGTCGGCGAGCGCGTCGAGGTGCAGTACCCGGCGAGCGGCATGGTCACCGCGCTCGAACCCGTGGTGCGCGCCTGTGCGGGCGTCTGGATCGCGCACGGCAGCGGCAACGCCGATCGCGAAGTCGTCGACTTGCACGACCGCGTCCGCGTGCCGCCGCAGGATCCCCGCTACTCCCTGCGCCGGGTCTGGATGAGCGAAGCCGAGGAGCAGGGCTCCTACTACGGCTTCTCCAACGAGGGGCTGTGGCCGCTTTGTCACCTGGCGTATGTGCGGCCGGTCTTCCGCAGCACCGACTGGGAACACTACCGTGCGGTGTCCGAGCGCTTCGCCGATGCGGTGCGCAAGGAGGCGCGCGGCGAGCGGCCGCTGGTGCTCGTGCAGGACTACCATTTCTCGCTGCTGCCGGGCCTCCTGCGCGAGCGCATGCCCGACGCCACCATCGCGCTGTTCTGGCACATTCCGTGGCCGAACCCGGAGACGTTCGGCATCTGCCCGTGGCGCAGAGAGATTCTGCAGTCGATGCTGCAGGCCGACATCCTCGGCTTTCATACGCGCTATCACTGCCAGAATTTCCTCGCCGCGGTGGATCGGTACATCGAGAGCAACATCGACCGTGAGCACTCGACGGTGACGACCGGCGAGCGCGTCTGCCACGTAACGTCGTACCCGATCTCGATCGAGTGGCCGCCGGTCTGGCTCGCAGAGCAGGCGCCGATCCCGGAATGCCGCAAGGCGATTGTCGAACGCTTTGGCCTGCGGCCGGACATCAAGCTCGGCGTGGGCGTCGAGCGCTGGGATTACACCAAGGGAATCGTCGACCGGATGATGGCGATCGAGCGCCTGCTCGAGACCGAGCCGCAGTGGCGCGGACAACTGGTGTTCGTCCAGGTCGCAGCCCCTTCCCGCAGCAAGCTTGCGGTGTACCAGGAGCTGCAGCGCGCCACCACCGAAGCGATCGAGCGGGTCAACCAACGCTTCGGCACCGCGGACTGGAAGCCGGTGATCTTAGTTGGCGAGCACTGGAATCCGGATCGGATCTACACGCTGTACCGGGCGTGCGACTTCTGCGTGGTCAACAGCTTGCACGACGGCATGAACCTGGTCGCGAAGGAATTCGTCGCGGCGCGGGACGACAACGACGGCGTGCTGGTGCTCTCGACGTTCGCGGGTGCTTCGCGCGAGCTGGTGGAGGCGCTGATCATCAACCCGTTCGACATCGACGGCACCGCGCAGGCGATCAGCCAGGCGATGCGCATGCCGCGCGAAGAGCGGCAGGAGCGCATGCGCGTCATGCGCCAGACGGTGCGCTACAACAACGTCTTTCGCTGGGCGGGTCGCATGCTGATGGACGCAGCGCGCATCCGTCAGCGGCAGAAGCTGCAGCGCTTGAGCGTGCAGCAACTGCGCCTCCGCTCGGGAAGCCGGTGAGCACGCAGGTTCGCGTTCACGGCGCAGACGCCGAGGCGTCGGGAGTGCCGCTGCCGGCGTTCGCGGATCGCTGGGCGCTCTTCTTCGACGTCGACGGCACACTTGTCGAGCTCGCCGAGCATCCGCGTGCGGTGCACGTCGAACCGCCGCTCATCGAAGTGCTCGGACGTCTGCAGCGCGTCGCCGGCGGCGCGCTGGCCTTCGTCAGCGGGCGCTCCGTTGCCGATCTCGATCAGCTGTTCGCCCCTTTGCGCCTCGCGATCGCCGGCCAGCACGGCGCCGAGCTCCGGCATGCGAACGGCAGCGTTGCACTGGAGCGCTCCGATCGATTTGCAGGTGCAGCCGCGCGGGGCGCGCTCGCGCGACTCGAGGCGCGGCACCAAGGGCTGTACTTCGAGGACAAGGGGGCTGCGCTCGCCATGCACTTTCGCCGCGTGCCCGCGCTTGGACCGCTGGTCGAGCGCACGCTGCGCGAAGTCGCGCTCGGCAGCGAAGGCGAATTCGTGCTGCAGAACGGCAAGATGGTGTGGGAGCTGGTGCCGCACGGCAAGAACAAGGGCGGCGCGATCGCCGAGCTGATGCGCGAACCGCCGTTCGCAGGCCGGGTTCCGGTGTTCATCGGCGACGACGTCACGGATGAGGAGGGATTTGCGCTCGTAGCCGAGATGTCCGGTCATGCGATCAAGGTAGGGCCCGGCAAGAGCGTAGCGGCGCACCGCATCATTGACGTAGTGCAAGTGCGGAGCTGGCTCGGCGCCTACGCCGACTGGCTCGAGAATCGCAAGGGCTGAAGCCTCCTTCCCGGCGGGTGCGACGCTGGTGGCGGTCCCCCGGCGTCGATGCTATAAGCCCGCTCCATGCTCTCGCAGATCCCTCCGCGCGCGGCGTTCTACGCGCTGTTCACCGCTTCGGGCTTCGCCGGGCTCATCTACGAGTCGATCTGGACGCACTACCTCAAGCTCTTCCTCGGTCACGCCGCATACGCGCAATCGCTCGTGCTGGTCGTGTTCATGGGCGGGATGGCGCTCGGCAGCGTGCTTCTCGGCCGCATGTCGGTGCGCCTGCGCAATCCGCTCGCGGGTTACGCGCTCGTCGAAGGCATGATCGGGCTCCTCGCGCTCGGATTCCACGAGATCTTCGTCGCGCTCACCGACTGGTCGTACGCGAGCCTGCTGCCGGCGCTCGGCTCGGAATGGCTTGCGCTCGGCGCGAAGCTCGCGGTGTCGTGCCTCCTCATCCTGCCGCAATCGATCCTGCTCGGCATGACGTTTCCGCTGATGAGCGCCGGGCTGGTGCGCGCACGGCCCGCGGCATCCGGCGAATCGATCGCGATGCTGTATTTCACGAACAGCCTGGGCGCCGCAGTGGGAGTGCTGGCGAGCGGCTTCGTCCTCATCGAGTGGGTGGGCCTGCCGGGGACGCTGCGCTGTGCGGCCGCAGTCAATCTCGTGCTCGCCGCGGTCGTCTGGATGGTGTCGCGGCCCGCGCGGGATCCGGCGCTCGCGGCGAGCGCCGAGCGCCACCTGCCTGCGGCGCGGCTGCTCTACACGATCGCGCTGCTGACCGGCCTGGCCTCGTTCGTCTACGAGATCAGCTGGATCCGGATGCTTTCACTCGTGCTCGGCGCCTCCACGCACTCGTTCGAGCTGATGCTCTCGGTGTTCATCCTCGGCCTCGCGCTCGGCGGCTTCGCGGTGCGCCGCCGCGTCGACGCCGTCGCGAGCCCCGAGCGCCTGCTCGGCTGGGTGCAGGTGGTCATGGGTCTCGCTGCGCTGGCCACGCTGCCCGCCTACGACGCCACGTTCGGGCTCATGGAGTGGCTCATGAAGGGGCTCTCGCGCAGCGAGGCGGGCTACCTCTTCTTCAATCTCTCCGGCCAGGCGGTCGCAGCGTTCGTCATGCTGCCGGCGACGTTCTGCGCCGGCATGACGCTGCCGCTCATCACCGGCGCGCTGCTGCGCCTGGGAGCCGGCGAAGCTGCGATCGGCAAGGTCTACGCCGCGAACACGCTCGGCGCGATCGCCGGGGTGCTGCTCGCAGTGCACGCGGGCTTGCCGCTGCTCGGCCTGAAGGGAACGCTGATCGCCGGCGCAGCGATCGACGCTGCGCTCGGCCTCGTGCTGCTCTATCGCTTCGCTCCGGCAAGGCGGGCATTCGCGCTCGCGATTGCAGCCTGCGCAGCGCTTTTCGTCCCGGTCAGCGCCGCGTTCGAGCTCGACGCCAACAAAATGACCGCCGGCGTGTTCCGCCACGGAGATCTTGCGAGCTCGCGCGACGCCACCATCCTGTACCGCAAGGACGGCAAGACCGCTACGGTGCACCTGGTTCTCTATCCGGAAGCGACCAGCATTCGCACCAACGGCAAGTCGGACGGCTCGATCAACCTGAGGCCCGAGGGCGAGCGCGGCAGCGACGAGATCACCATGGTGCTCACCGGCGCGGTTCCGCTCTCGCTCAAGCCCGAAGCGAAAACCGCCGCCGTGATCGGCATCGGCACCGGCCTCACAATGCACACGCTGCTGCAGAGCCTGTCGATCGAGCAGGTCGAGACGGTCGAGATCGAATCGGCAATGGCGGAAGCGTCGCGCGGGTTCCTGCCGCGCAACAGCGCCGCTTTCGCCGATCCGCGCGGGTCGATCCTGATCGACGACGCGAAGACGTTCTTTTCCACGCACAACCGCCGCTACGACATCATCATCTCGGAACCCTCCAACCCGTGGGTGAGCGGCGTATCGAACCTGTTCACGCGCGAGTTCTACCGGCGGATCCGCACGCACCTGAACCCGGGCGGGCTGCTGGTGCAATGGTTCCAGCTCTACGAGATCGATCCGTCGCTCGTCGCCTCGGTGATGGGCGCGCTCGGCGCGGAGTTCGCGCACTACGCGATCTTTGCGCCCAGCGACCACGACGTGCTGATCGTGGCGAGCCAGGCGCCGATCCCTCTGCCGGCGAGCGCGAAGGCGTTCGAGGAGCCGGGCCTCGCGCGCGAGCTGCGCACCGTGCACGTGCTCTGGGCGGGCGACCTGGACGCGCGCTACCTCGGCAACCGCGCGACGCTGGAGCCGCTGTTCGCGAGCTACGGCGCGCCGGCGAATTCCGACTACTTCCCGGTGCTCGACCTGAACGCTGCGAAGCACCGTTTCATGGAGAAGAGCGCTACCGACGTGGTCGCGATCCTGAACGCGGGCGTTCCGGTGCTCGAGCTGCTCGAGCCGAAGCCCGCGCGCCGGCCCCTCAACCCGCTGCACAAGGGCGCGTACTCGTTCGATCGCATCGACAACACCCGGCTCGCCCGCTATGCGCGCGACTTCCTGCTCGGGCCGGTGATCCCCGAGCCCTTGAACGTCCCCACCTCGCTGCAGAAGGACCTCGAGCTCGCGAAAGTGCGGCTGATCGAATGCCGCCAGCCGCGCGACCTCGACGTCTGGCTGCACGGCCTCGTGCACGTGGCGAAGTCGGTCAACCCGTTTCTTCCGCCGGACGAGGCCGGCGCGATCTGGTCCCGCATGACGGGTGCGCCCTGCTACAAGGACATGCATGAATTCCAGCGCCGCTGGATCTCACTCTTCGCCGCGGTCGGCGCGCGCGACGCGGTGCGCATGGCCGAGCTCGCCTCCCACCTGCTCGCCACCCAGACCGAGCTCAATACGGACAGCCGCGAATACCTGCTGATGGCCGCAATGGCGGGATACGTTGCAGCGGGCGCGCCGGAGCATGCGCGCACGGTCTGGGCGTCCTACGCCACGCAGATTCCGCGCGGCGCGGGCAAGCCGGTGTTCCGGCTGCTGCGCTGCCATGCCTCGGCCGGCAGCAGCGAAGATTGCGCGGAGGTCTTCAACGCGTACAGCGCTGCCATCAACTGACTCTTCCGATCGCGGCACTTCGTGCTTCTCGAAGTGCCGCGAAACCCGCAGCCTTCCCTACTTCTGCGCGTACGGATTCCTTCCGGTCCTGAACTCGATCGACAGCGGCGTGCCCGTCAGCTTGAACGTATCGCGGAAGAATCCTTCCAGGTAGCGGCGGTAGACGTCCGGAACCTTGTCCAGCGAATTGCCGTGAATGATGATCTTCGGCGGGTTCATGCCGCCCTGGTGCGCGTAGCGCATCTTCGGCCGCGCGTACCCTTTGCGCGGCGGCGCCTGCCGCGCGACCGCGGCGATCAGCGCGCGCGTCAGCCGGGGAGTCGAGAGTTTCGCGGTGGCCGCCGCGTAGGCGGCATCGAGCGAGCGCATCAGCTCGCGCAATCCCTTGCCGTCCTTCGCCGAGATGAAATGGACCGCCGCGAAGCCGAGGAAGCCGATCTTCCACACGAGCTCGGCCTTCACGCGCTCGCGCGCCTCGCGATCCGCTGCGTCCCACTTGTTCACCGCGATCACCACCGCGCGCCCGCGCTCGAGGATGAATCCGGCGACGTGCGCGTCCTGCTCGCTGATCCCATCGAGCGCATCGAGGACGAGCACCGCCACGTTGGCGGCCTCGATCGCCTGCAGCGTCTTGACGACCGAGAAGCGCTCGATCCCCTCGCCCGCCTTGCCGCGCTTTCTCAGTCCCGCCGTATCGATCAGCGTGTACGGCCGGCCGGAGTGCTGGAACGGCACCTCGATCGGATCGCGCGTCGTGCCCGGCTGGTCGAATACGATCATCCGCTCCTCGCCGGCAAGCGTGTTGACGAGCGTGGACTTGCCGACGTTCGGCCGGCCGACGATCGCAACGCGCGGGTGGTGTTGCTCAGGCGCTTCGGGTGGGTCGTCGTCGTCGGGGAACTCCGCGAGCACCGCCTCGATCAGCTCCGCCACGCCGCCGCCGTGCACCGCGGAGATGGCCGCGGGAACGCCGAGTCCCAGCTCGTGAAACTCGGCCACCGCGTTCTCCGGCGCCAGCGACTCGCTCTTGTTGGCCGCGATCCAGGTTTTCGCCGGCACCCGTCGCAGGCGCTCGGCAATCGCCCGGTCGCCCGGCGCGAGGCCGGCGCGCGCATCGGTGACGAAGATCACCGCATCGGCCTCGACGATCGCCTGCTCGGTCTGCCGCGCCATGTGCGCGAAGATGCCTTCGTTCGTGTCGGGCTCGAGCCCGCCGGTGTCGATCGCGAGGAACGGCCGGCCGCCGAGCAGCCCCTCGCCATAGTGGCGGTCGCGCGTCGCGCCCGGCACGTCGATCACGATCGCATCGCGCCTGCGCGTCAACCGGTTGAACAGCGTCGACTTGCCGACGTTCGGCCGTCCGACCAGCGCGATGACCGGCTTCACTTCAGGCTGAGCGCGTATAGCCCGCCGTTGCGCGTCTGCATCAGCAGGCCGGTCGGAAGGCGCAGCGGCGGCGCAAGCACCGCGCTTCCGTCCGTGGCAAAGCGCGCGACGAACGCGCCGCCGTCGCGCGACAGGAAGTGCACGTAGCCCTGCAGATCGCCCAGCACGACCTCGTTGCCCAGCGGCAGCGGCAGCGACAGCCGCCGGTTGGCGAGCTTGTCCTGCTTCCAGACGCTGCGGCCGTTGCTGCGATCGAGCGCATGCACCGCGCCGCGATCGTCGCTCACGAACGCATAGCGGGCATCGACCGAGACCCCGGTCAGCGTCGACATGTCGCACGCCCACTGCTGGTTGCCGGTCTGCGCGTCGTAGCAGGCGACCCGCCCCTGGTACGCGGCGGCGCACACTTCGCGCCCCTGCGCCACGGGGCTACCCATGATATCGGCGACGCGCTCGAGCTCGGTCGCGCCTTTCGGCACGG
>DASYPC010000391.1:0-9206 GCA_036007105.1 Burkholderiales bacterium
GATTCCGGCGACGTGGCGCTCGCCACTGCCGCGGTGAAAAAAGCGCAGCCGAAGGTGCGCGGCGCGGCGAAGATCGGCCGCAACGAGCCGTGCCCGTGCGGGTCCGGGAAGAAATACAAGCACTGCCACGGGAAACTGACCTAGCGGGAAATGGCGGTCGAAGCCCAAGACAAACTCCTGCTGGCATGTCCCCAGTGCCTCATTGCCAATCGCGTGCCGGCCGGGCGGCTGGGCGACGATCCGAAATGTGGCAAGTGCGGCGCACCGCTCCTCGACTCCAAGCCGGTGACGCTGACCGACGAGACCTTCGAGCCGTTCGTCGGGCGCAGCGACTTGCCAGTGGTGGTGGATTTCTGGGCGGCGTGGTGCGCGCCATGCCGGGCGATGGCGCCGGCGTTCGAGCAGCTCGCGGGCGAGATGAAAACCCAAGTCCGCTTCGCGAAGCTTGATACGGAGCAGGCGCAGGGCGTCGCGGCTCGTTTTGGCATTCGCTCGATCCCGACCATGATCCTCTTTCGAGGCGGTCGGGAGGTCGCGCGCACTGCGGGCGCGATGGACGCCCGCGGCATCCGCTCCTGGCTCGAAGCCGGGATCTAGCGGCATAGGCTCGGGACTCAGGGGGTCCTCTTGGCGGTCAACCTTCTTCGCCCCAAGCCTGAATCGTTGCACTTGGTTCCCGGCGTGCGTCTCGGCGTTGCCATGGCCGGGGTGCGCAAGCCCGGCCGCAAGGACTTGCTCGTCATGCGGCTCGCCGAAGGTTCGCAGGCGGCCGGCGTGTTCACGCGGAACCGCTTCTGCGCCGCGCCCGTTCTGCTTGCCAGAAAGCATCTGAAGAACCCGGTACGGGCTCTTGTCGTGAACACCGGGAACGCGAACGCCGGCACCGGCGAGGAGGGGCTCAGGCGCGCTATGCTCGTATGTGAATCCGTGGCTCAGGGTGTGGGCTGCAAGGGGACGCAGATACTCCCCTTCTCCACGGGCGTCATCATGGAGCAGCTCCCGGCCGACAAGCTGGTTGCCGGGCTTGCTGCGCTTAGGGACGCCGACTGGCTCGACGCGGCCGAGGCGATCATGACGACCGACACGGTGCCGAAAGCAGTGTCGCGCCGTGTCAGGCTCTCCGGCGGAGATGCGACGGTCAGCGGGATCGCAAAAGGCGCGGGAATGATCCGGCCCGACATGGCGACGATGCTCGCGTTCGTTGCCACTGATGCGAGGGTCGCGCGAAGCGATCTGCAACGGCTGACGAAGCAGGCGGCCGAACGCTCGTTCAACGCCATTACGATCGATGGGGACACTTCGACGAATGATGCGTTCGTGTGTCTCGCCACGGGCCAGGGGCCGATGGCGAGATCGAAGAAAGACCTGGCGAGCCTCGCCGCGGGAATTAATGAAGTAGCACAGCACCTCGCCCAAGCAATCATTCGCGACGGCGAAGGCGCGACCAAGTTCGTCACCGTGCGCGTCGAGCGCGGGCGCAGCGGGTCCGAATGCCGCAAGGTGGCCTACGCGATCGCCCACTCGCCGCTCGTCAAGACCGCGTTCTTCGCCTCAGACCCGAACCTCGGAAGGATTCTCGCCGCGATCGGCAACGCCGGCGTTGCGAGGCTCCGCGCGGACAGAGTGGATCTGTATCTCGACGACGTCCTGGTCGTGCAGCGCGGCGGGCGATATCGCGGGTACCGCGAGGAGCAGGGCGTGGCGGCGATGAAAAAACCGGAGTTCCTCGTCCGTGCGGTCCTCAACCGGGGCCGGGCGGCCGCGACCGTCTGGACTTGCGATCTGTCGTTCGACTACGTGAAAATCAACGCCGAGTACCGCACGTGAGCTCCGACCTCGACAAGCTTCTCGCGCGACTGGATCAGCTCCTGCCGGCGCCGCCGCAGCCGACGGACTGGAAGGCGAGTATCGCGTTTCGCTGGCGCCGGGGCGGACCGAGAGGGCAGGGCTGGCTGCAGGCGGTGCGCCACGTCCACCGCATGCGGCTCACCGACCTGCAGGGCATCGACGCGCAGATCCGGAGAGTGGAGCAGAACACGCGCCAGTTTCTCGAGGGCCGGCCGGCGAACAACGTCCTTCTCACGGGCGCGCGCGGCACCGGGAAATCGTCGATCGTGAAAGGCCTGCTCAACAAGTACCAGCGTCAGGGCCTGCGGCTGCTCGAAGTCGAGAAGAACGATCTGGTCGACCTTCCCGCGATCACGGATCTCGTCGCCGGGCGGCCGGAGCGCTTTCTCGTGTTTTGCGACGATCTGACCTTCCACGGCGCGGAGGAGGGTTACATCGCGCTTAAGGTCGCGCTCGACGGCTCGATCTCCACGACCTCGGAGAACATGCTGATCTACGCCACCTCCAACCGCCGTCACCTGATGCCCGAGTACATGCAGGAAAACCTCGAGACTAAGTACGTCGGCGAGGAAATCCATCCCGGCGAGACGGTCGAAGAGAAAATCTCCCTCTCGGAGCGCTTCGGGCTGTGGGTCTCGTTCTATCCGTTCGACCAGGACGAGTACCTGAAGATCGTGTCGCACTGGCTCAAGACGCTCGGCTGCGCGCAGAAGGACCTGGACGCGGCACGCGAGGAAGCGCTCCAATGGTCGCTGCAGCGCGGTTCGCGCAGCGGCCGCGTCGCCTACCAGTTCGCCCGCGACTGGGCCGGCCGGAAAATGGGGACGGACCCCCAATCCCGCAGGGCAAAAAAATAGGGTCCGTCCCTATTTCTTTCCCATGCTCGAAGTCGCAGTCGCGGTAATCGAGCGCGCCGACGGCGCATTCCTGCTTGCCCAGCGTCCCGCAGGAAAGGTGTACGCGGGATGGTGGGAATTCCCGGGCGGCAAGGTGCACGATGCCGAGAGTGCGCAGGCTGCGCTTGCGCGCGAGCTGCACGAAGAGCTCGGGATCGACGTAGGCCCGGTGTTTCCCTGGATCACGCGCGTCTTCGTCTACCCCCATGCCACCGTTCGCTTGAACTTCTTTCGCGTCGTGAAGTGGAGCGGTGAACCGCATCCAAGGGAGGAGCAGGCGATCCGCTGGCAGCGATTCGATGCCCCGATGGCAGAGCCGATGCTGCCAGCGAACGCGCCGGTGCTGCGCTCGCTCGCGCTGCCGCTCGAGTACGCCGTCACGTGCGCGGAAACGCTCGGCACCGAAGAGATGCTGATGCGCGTCGAGCGCCGGCTCCAGCACGGCCTGCGAATGATCCAGGTGCGCGACAAGACGCTGCACGATCGCACAGGTTTCGCTCGCGCTGTGGTTGCCCTCGCACATCGGTACGACGCGAAAGTTCTCGTGAACGGCGATGAAGAGGAGGCCCGCGCCATCGGGGCGGACGGCGTGCACTGGACCGCTGCAGTGCTTGGCCGCGCGCAGAAACGGCCGGCCGGTCTGCTGTGCGGAGCGTCGTGCCATACGGCCGCAGAGCTCGAGCGTGCAGCCGCGCTGGAGTGCGACTTCGCAGTGCTCGGCCCCGTGCGCGATACTACGACGCACGCTGCGAGTCCGCCGCTCGGCTGGGACGGCTTCGAGCGCCTCGCACGCGGCGCGCCGATCCCGGTCTTTGCGATCGGCGGGCTGCGCCTTTCAGACCTGGACGAATCCAGGCGCTGCGGCGCCCATGGTCTTGCGATGATCCGCGGAAGCTGGGCGTAGCCTACTCAGCATCGAGGACCACCGTGCGGTTCGTGCCGCGCACCCAGATGCCGCCCCGCTCGCCCGCGACTACGCTGCCATAGCGCGGCGCAAACATCTCGGGTAACGGCCGCGCGCTCCGCGGCGCGAGCCAGAGCCTGAGCAGATGGCGGTGCCGCTCGGGCTCGGGCCAATTCTCGAAATCGTTGCGCGAATGCAGGATCTGGTGATTGTGCAGAAATTGCATGTCGCCGGGCACGAACGCCATCGAAAGGTGGACCGCCGGATCATTCGCCAGCTCGTCCATGAGGTCCATCGCCGCGATCTGATCGCGCGTCAGCCTGCGGGCAGCGGGGAAGTTCTCCTGCGCGGACTCGATGTACTGCCGCACGTAGATGCAGGAAAGCCGCCCGGCGTGCCAGTTGAACACCGGAATGTCGAACCAGGGCTGCATGCCATCGGGCACTTCGCCTCGCCGGTCGGTCGGAAACGGCTCGAACAGTGCAGGGAGCAAGTCGGGCCTGCGAGCGACGATCTCGTTGTACAGGGTCATCGAGCTGGCAATGAAGCTCTCGCCACCCGACTTGGCGGATTGCAGGCAGAGCAGCCCCACGACGTCGACCGAATCGGTGTGGTATTCGAGCTTGCGGCTCGTCTGGTAGTAACGGACGTTCGGATCGCGGATATCGAGCCCGAGGTCTTTCACGTGGCCCAGCAGGTGTCCCTTCGCATTTTGCGAGCGCGCGGCTCCGAGGTACGAGCCGATGCCGAGATAGGCGATCGCCTGTTCCTCGCGGCTGGAGCGCGCGAGCGGCATCCCGCGCAGCAGGACGAAGCCTCGGCCTTCAAGAAGCTCGCGCAGCACGTCCGCAAGCGCCGCGCCGAGCGAGGGCAGCGGAAAACTCTCCGGTGCGACCGAGGCGAGCGCAGTGCCGCTGGCCTTGAACGCGTGAACCGCTGCGTCGAGCTCGGCGAGTTCCGCCTCGGAGAAGCGGCGAATCCATTCTTCGGGGCGCCGCGCGAGGTCGCGCCCGTACCAGACGGAAGGACCGGGGACGGGACCGGCCGGCATGCTAGGCTTTCTCATCGGGCCAAGAATACCGGGAGCAGAACGATGAGGCTATTTCTCGCGGCGATCGCGCTGCTGGCTGTGTGCGGCGGCGCGCTCGCGCAAGGATATCCCTCCAGGCCGATCACTTTCGTCATCCCGTTTGCCGCCGGAGGCGATTCGGACCTCTCCGGCCGCAACATCGCCCAGTTCGCTCCGAAATACCTCAACAACCAGCCGATCGTCGCGATGAACCGCGTCGGCGCCTCCGGCGTGATCGGCGCGATGTCGGTGCGCACCGCTCCGCCCGACGGCTATACGCTGCTCGTGGCGCGCATTGCGACGCACGCAATCGTGCCCGCGCTCGACCCCAAGGCGCCGTACAAGTGGAACGAATTCACGATGCTCTCGCTGATCGAGCTCAATCCGTACATCTGTTTCGTCAAGGCCGACTCGCCGCATCGCTCCGCGGCCGCGCTGATGGCGGAAATCCGCGCGAACCCGGGCAAGCTCAATTTCGCGACCGCAGGGATCGGCACGAGCCAGAATATGGCCGCGCAGTACTGGATGACGCTGGCGGGCCTCACGAAAGACCACGCCGTCGGCATCCACTACAAGGGCGGCGGCGAAGTCACGACTGCGGTGCTCGGCGGGCAGGTCCAGTTCGCGTGCAACAACGCGCCGACGGTGATTCCGCACGTCAAGTCGGGAACGCTGCGCGCATTGTTCGTCACGCCCGAGCGCCTGCCGGATTTACCGGACGTACCGAGTGCGCGCGAGGCGGGTTTTCCGGACATGGAGAAGATTGTCGGCTGGACCGCGCTGATGGGGCCGCCCGGACTGCCGCGCGAAGTGATCGACCGCTGGGTGGACGTGTTCGCGAAGCTCTCGAGAGATCCCGACTGGCAGTCGGGAAATGCAAAGCTTGGCGGCATCGCCGCGATCCGGTCACCCGCGGAGACCGAGAGATTCGTGCGCGAGCAGTACGAGCTGTACGACAAGCTGGTTAGCGCGCTCGGCATCCGGCAGTGAAATCGCGCGGCGCCGATGTCGTAGCGCAGGTGCTCGCGCGCGCGGGCACCCGCTACGTGTTCGCGCTCTCGGGCAATCACGTCATGCCGGTGTTCGACGCGGCACTCGACGCGAAACTGGAAATCGTCCACGTGCGCCACGAAGCAGCGGCGGTGCATATGGCTGATGCGTGGGGCCGCTTGACTGGCGAGCCGGGAATCGCACTGGTCACGGGCGGACCCGGGCATGCGAATGCGGTGGGCGCACTCTATACCGCGCTCGCGGCAGAATCCCCGCTGGTGCTGCTCTCCGGGCATGCGCCGCTTGCCGAGCTTGGGAAGGGCGCCTTTCAGGAAATGCGCCAGGCGGAGATGGCTGCCCCTGTGGCGAAGGCATCCTGGACCGTCCGCTCGGCCGGCACCCTCGGCGGCGACATCGCGCTCGCGATGCGCATGGCGCAAACTGGATGCCCCGGCCCGGTTCATGTTTCGCTGCCGGTCGATCTGCTCGAGGCAGAGGCGGATGCGGAGCTGCCGCCGCTGCAAGCGCACGAGGAACGCGTCAACGCAAGAACTGCTGCGTCCGATGCGCTACTCGATGCGCTTGCGCGCGCATCGCGTCCGCTCGTTCTCGCTGGACCGAGGCACGCCCGCGTGCTTGGTGCGCAGTTTGCGTCGCGCTTCGAGCAAGCGACCGGAATCCCGGTCATCGCGATGGAAAGCCCGCGCGGCGTGAATGATCCAGCATTGGGCCGGCTTGCCGCAGTGCTCGCGCGCGCCGATACGATCGTGCTCGCGGGAAAGCGGCTCGACTTCATGCTCAAGTTCGGCGCGGCTTTTTCGCGCGAGTGCCAGATCATGGAGATGGAAGCCGATTTCCCTCGATGGACCGAGGCCGCCGCGCAAAGGAAATGGACGCATCACGCGTGGCGCGAAGAGGTCCGGGCTGCGCTCGCCTGGCGACCGCCGGAATGGGCGCAGATCGGCTCGGACAACGACGGACCTCTGCATCCGCTCGAAGCTGCGCGCGGGGCGCAGCCGCTTCTCGACGCCTCCGATGCGGTGCTCGTCGCGGACGGCGGTGAGTTTGGCCAATGGGCCCAGGCGACGCTCGCCGCTCCGCACCGGATCATCAATGGCCCCGCGGGCTCCATCGGCGCCGCGCTGCCGTTCGCTGCGGCCGCGAAGCTCGCGCGTCCGTCCTCGAACGTGGTAGCGATGCTCGGCGATGGCACGTTCGGCTTTCATGCCGCCGAAATCGATACGGCCGCGCGCTACGCACTCGCCTACGTCGCGGTCGTGGGAAACGACGCGTGCTGGAATGCCGAGCGCCAGATTCAAGTGGGCACGTACGGGGCAGCGCGAGCACGAGGGTGCGAGCTGCTTCCGACGCGCTACGACCGGGTCGCGGCAGGCTTCGGCGCGCACGGCGAGCATGTCGCGAGCGCAAGCGAGCTGGCACCCGCACTCGAGCGCGCGGCGCACGCAGGGCGCGTGGCCTGCGTCAACGTTGCGATCGCGAGCGTCCCCGCGCCCGTTTATCGCGCGGGCTAAGACCCGCCGTTTTCATCCTCCGTGGGCGGTGCCGGATCCGGAACGCGATACGCCTCGCTCGCCCACGCTCCCAGGTCGATCATCTTGCAGCGCTCGCTGCAGAACGGCCGCCACTCATTCTGCGGCGCAAGCGGCGCGGGCTTCCCGCAGTGCGGGCACGGAACCGTCCTTACAGATTGCAAAAGGTCAGCTCGAAGCCTACGTCCCAGTCGGCGGTCTTCGGCCGCGGATCATCGCCGTTCTGCGCCAGGAACCGGATGTTCAGCACGTACTTGTTGGCGCTGATCTCGGGCACGCACTGCATGGCGGAGTCCAGCCGCACGCGCAGCATCTGCGCGGTCTTTCCGCCAAGCATTTGCTGGAACGTCCCGAGTGGCGCGGACATGCGTTGCGGCCTTCCCGACTCGCGCAGGATGCGCAGGATGATCGACGAGCCATCGCGTAACGGGTAGAGCGGGTTGGTCCAAGCGGCGAGCTGCCCGATGCGCTCGTCGGCGGGCCGGTGCAGCCAGTAGTGGTAGGAAGGCAGGTCGAACTCGCACGCGCCGCCGGGTATGCCGGTGCGCTGCTTGATCGACATCAGCCATTCGTTCTCGCGCAGGTACTGCCCGATTCTGCCGGTCATGGAAAAGAGCGCCGCCGATGCCTGCTCGATGTCGCGCAACACGTTCGCGAGTGCATCCGCGGAGATATCCGGGTTGTCGCGAAACGAAAGCAGCACCTGCTTCTGGCGCTCGAGCTCCTGCAGCAGGTCGGACTTCAGATCGGCGCGCCCCGACACTTCGAGGATCTCGAAGACGGTCAGCAGCGCGACATGGTGATCGAGCGGGTCGGTGCGGGCGATGAAATGGCGCGAGCGCTCGAACAGGGCCTCCAAGCGCAGCAGCGTCCGGATGCGTTCATTGAGCGGATACTCGTAACTGATCACGCGCGCCCCGGTTTCCGGAGGGACCGGAAATTCCGCCGCATTCTGAGGGAATTACCTACTCAAGACAAATTGCGCCCGGCAGCCTGCGCGAGAGCGGTGTACCTCAGATGCAGGTCGCGGACCTGTTTGTGCAGTGCATCAAGCGTGCCTGAGTTATCGATCACGTCGTCCGCAGCGGCGCGTCGTTCGGCGCGCGGCACCTGGCTGGCGATGATCCGCCGCACCTCATCCTCGGTCAGACGGCTGCGTCGTCGAACGCGTTCCAGTTGTACTTCCTCAGGGCAGTCGACGACCGCCACGCGCCGGACGCGCTCGCGATAGTGACCCGATTCGATGAGTAGCGGCACCACGTAGACGACATACGCGCCGGCCGAGGCGGCAATCCGCCGCTCGGATTCGGCCCGGATCATCGGGTGGAGCACTGCTTCGAGGTTCCTCTTCGCGATCGGGTCGGCGAACACCATGGCCCGGACCTTGGCGCGATCCATTGCTCCCGAGGCACCGAAGTACGCGGGTCCGAATAGCTCGCGCAGCGCCGGTATCGCGACGCCCCCTGCTGCCGTCAGTTCATGTGCGATCGCATCGGTATCGACGATCGTCGCGCCGAGCCGCGCGAATTCGTCCGCCGCGGCGCTCTTGCCGCTGCCGATGCCGCCGGTGAGCCCGACGACGAAAGCGCCGCTCACTTGAACTGGAAGAGCGGCATCCAGCGCGCGGCAATGTCCGCTCCCCAGAAGAGCGCGATCACGCCCGCCGCTGCCAGATACGGCCCGAAAGGAATCGGCTTGTCGCGGCCGTGACCGGCAAACGCCATCAGGCCGATCCCAACCGCCGCGCCGACGATGGACGACAAAAGGATCACCAGCGGCAGCATCTGCCACCCGAGCCATGCGCCGATCGCCGCCAGCAGCTTGAAGTCCCCGTACCCCATGCCTTCCTTGCCGGTCAGCAGCCTGAATCCCCAATACACCGACCACAGCACGAGGTAACCGGCGATCGCTCCGGTGACCGCCGACGCAAGCGGTACGAAGATCGCGCC
>DASYPC010000392.1:0-4339 GCA_036007105.1 Burkholderiales bacterium
TGGACCTCGGAGACGGTGTACTTCTCGCCCTCGGTCACGTTGATCGTAATGTAGATGTCCTGCTTGTCGGGGGTGATCGAGACCTGAGTCGAATCGACCGTGAAGTCGAGGTATCCCCGGTTGAGGTAGTACGAGCGCAGCGTTTCGAGGTCCGCGGAAAGCTTTTGCCTGGAATACTGATCCTGCTTGGTGTACCAGGTCAGCCAGCCGGGCGTGCGCAGCGCGAATTCATCGAGCAGCGTCTTCTGCGGAAAGGACTGCGTGCCGACGAGGTTGATCGAGCGGATCTTCGCCACGTCGCCTTCGGTCACCGAGAAGTTGATGCCGACGCGGTTGCGCTCGAGCGGCGTGACCGTCGTCTGGACTTCGGCCGAATAGCGGCCGCGCGAGAGGTATTGGCGCTTCAGCTCCTGCTCGGCGCCCTCGAGCACGGAACGGTCGAACACCCGCCCTTCCGCGATCCCCATCTCGCGCAGCACCTTGCGCAGGTTGTCCGGCTCGAACTCCTTGACACCGGAGAAGTCGACCTGGGCGATCGCCGGCCGCTCCTCGACATAGACGATCAGCACTTCGTTTTCCACGTCGAGCCGCACGTCCTTGAAGAACCCGGTCGCGAACAGGGCGCGCAGCGCCTGCTGCGCCTTCTCCTCGGTCATGGTCTCGCCGACCTTGACCGGCAGGTAGCTGAACACGGTGCCCGGCTCGGTCCGCTGCAGCCCTTCCACGCGGATGTCGCGCACCACGAACGGCTGGAACGTCTGCGCCCACGCGCAGGTTGCAGCAAGCAGGCACAGCACAGTTGCGAGCCAGCGCATCGCTCAGCCGGAGAACAGACGGTTCAGGTCGTTGTAGAAGGCAAAGGCCATCATGAGCAGCAGCAGCGCGAGGCCCACGCGCTGTCCGAGTTCCATTGCACGCTCGGACACGGGGCTGCCTCTGATTATTTCCACCGCATAATACAGCAAGTGTCCGCCGTCGAGCAGCGGGATCGGAAGGAGATTCAACACTGCGAGGCTGATGCTGATCAGGGCAAGGAACGTCACGTACGAAAGCCAGCCCATCTGCGCGGACTGGCCGGCGTAGTCTGCGATCGTGACCGGCCCGGAAAGATGCTTCCAGGACACTTCGCCGATCAGCATCCGGCCCAGCATCTTGAGGCTGAAGAGCGCGATGTCGGCGGTCTTGGAGCACGCCTTGGCGAGTGCGCCGAGCGGGCCATAGTTCACCTTCACCAGGATTCGATCGGCGTGTGATTCCGGCACGCGCGGGGCGGCGCCGATCCGGCCGATCTGCACGCTGCCGACGTTCGCGGTATCGGGGACGACCTCGAGCGCGACGCGCGTCCCGTTCCGCTCGATCGACAGACGCAGCGGCGCGCCGGGCCGCGCGCGAATCGCCTGCACCAACTCCTCCCAATAAACGATCGCCTTGCCGCCCGCCTCGACGACGCGATCTCCAGCCTTGAGGCCGGCGCGCTCCGCCGGGCTGCCGGGGACGATCGTGCCGAACACGGGTTCGAGCGGAGGACGATAGAGGCGCAACCCGATGCGCTCGAGTGCGTCGCCCTCGAAATCCGCCGCGGGAAACGAACTGAGATCGAGCTTGCGTTGCGTGATCGCTTCGCGCTCGTTGCTCACTTCGAGCAGCAGCGATTCGCGCTGCAGCGCCCCCTGGATCACGCGCCAGCGCAGCTCCTGCCAGGTCGCGATCGGCTCCCCGCCGACCGAGTGGACCGTGTCGCCTGCACGCAGCCCGGCTGCATGCGCGAACGTACCCGCCGCGGGCTCGCCGACGATCGGGCGCGGCTCGGGCAGGCCGTACAGGAACAACCCCGTGTAGACCGCGATGGCGAAGAGCAGATTGAACACCGGCCCCGCAACGACAATGAAGATGCGCCGCCAGACGTTCTGCCGGTTGAACGCGCGCTCGCGCTCTGCGGGCGCGACCGGTCCTTCGCGCTCGTCCAGCATCTTCACGTAGCCGCCGAACGGAACCGCCGCCAAAATCCATTCCGTCGCGTCGCGGCCGCGCTGCCAGACGAGCAGCGGCCGTCCGAAACCGACCGAGAAGCGCAACACCTTGACGTTGCAGATGCGTGCAGCAAGGTAATGACCATACTCGTGCACGACGATGAGGATGCCGAGCGCCACCACGAACGAAGCGAGGGTGTGCAACAGGTTCATGCCGCGTTCCCGAGCAGTGCGGCTGCGCAGTCCGCGGCCGCGCGTCGCGCGCGCCGGTCCGCCTCGAGCACCGCCTCGAGGGTGTCGCCGGATCCGCCGCTCACGCGCTGCAGCGTCTCGTCGATCACCTGCGCGATCGCGGTAAAGCGCAGGTGCCCGCCGAGAAACGCCTCGACCGCGATTTCGTTTGCGGCGTTAAGCACGGCGGGTGCGCCCCCGCCTGCGCGAAGTGCCGCGTAGGCGAGACCCAGGCAGGGAAAGCGGCCGGGATCCGGATCCTGGAACGTGAGGGGCGCGACTGCGCCGAGCTCCAGCGGGCGCACGCCGGACTCGATCCGTTCCGGAAACGCCAGCGCGTGCGCGATCGGCACCCGCATGTCCGGGTTCGACAACTGCGCGATGACCGATCCATCGACGTATTCGACGAGCGAATGCACGATGCTCTGCGGATGGATGAGCACCTGGATGCGATCGGGCGGGACATCGAACAGCCAGCGCGCCTCGATCACCTCGAGCCCCTTGTTCATCATCGTCGCCGAGTCGACCGAGATCTTGCGGCCCATCACCCAGTTCGGATGCGCGCACGCTTCGTCCGGCGTGACTCGATCAAGGCGCTCCAGCGGAGCCGTGCGGAAAGGGCCGCCCGACGCAGTCAGCAGCACGCGGCGAACCGATGACGATCCGTGCGCGGTTCCCTGCTGAGGCATGCACTGGAAGACCGCGTTGTGCTCGCTGTCCACCGGCAGCAGCAGCGCGCCCGAATCGCGCACCGCGCTCATGAACACCGCGCCCGCCATCACCAGCGCTTCCTTGTTGGCGAGCAGCACGCGCTTGCCCGACCGCGCCGCTGCGATTGCAGCGGCCAGCCCGGCAGCTCCGACGATGGCGGCCATCACGCTGTCGCAATCCGGGTGCGAAGCCACTTCTTCGAGCGCAAGCGCGCCGAAGCGCAGCTCGCAGCCGGCAGACTCCGCGAAACGCAGCCGCAGCGATCGGTCCCCCGCCACGCCGGAGAGCACCGCGATGCGCGGACGGTATTTGCGGCACTGCTCGAGAAGCGGCTCAACCGAGTTGCGCGCGCTGAGTGCGAAGACGCGGTAGCGGTCCGGATGCCTGGCGACGACGTCCAGCGTGCTCGCGCCGATCGAGCCGGTCGCGCCGAGCAGCGTGATGCTCCGCATTGCTGCGCTCATGGGATTCCGGCCCAGGAGACGAGCAGTGCGCCGACGGGCAGCGCCGCACATACGCTGTCGACCCGGTCGAGCACCCCGCCGTGTCCGGGAAGGAGCTTGCCGCTGTCCTTGACCCCAGCGTAGCGCTTGGCGCCGGATTCGAACAGGTCGCCGATGATTCCCGAGGCGCAAAGAAGCATCGCCCCGGCCGCGTACGCCACCCAGGCGAGTCCGTTCACATGTGCACCGACGGCCGGCATCGTGAGCGCGAGGATAACAGCGTAAGCAAGGCTCGCCAGAATCGCGCCCGCCGCGCCTTCGATCGTCTTGCCGGGGCTCACGCTCGGCGCCAGCTTGTGCCGGCCGAACCGGCGCCCAACCAGATAGGCCGCGGTATCCGAGATCCATATGAGAGCGAGGATGCCGAGCAAGTGCCACGGGGGGAGCGCGGCCATTGCGAGAGCGGCCGGCACCAGCACGGCAAGCCCCGCGGCCGACACCAGCACCGGCGAAGACGACTGCATGCCGCGCGCCAGCCAGAGGGGCACGATCAGCGCCCAGAATGCCGACGCCCCGATCAGGATCGCGATCATCGGCAGGCCAGACACCGCAATCGGCCATGCCCAGGCAGCGATCGCGCCGTAGAGCGCGGCGCAGCCGGCGGCGTAGGCAACCGCGGCGGACGCTCGCATGCGCGCCAGTGCGGCCCATTCGTGAGCAGCGCAGGCAAGGATCGCGCCGGTGAGCAGCGCGAACACGACGCGCTCCAGGAACAGCACTGCCGCGAGGAATGCCGCCAGCAGCGCAACGGCGGTCAGTGTGCGAACCGCGAGCAAGAGGCTAGCTGCCGCCGCCGGCTGCCGAGAGCGGCGGTTGCAATCCGGGATTCTTCGCGTCCTCCACCTGCTCGCTGGTGCGCCCGAACCGCCGTTCGCGTCCGCGGTACCATTCGATCGCCTCATCGAGCGCGTCGGCGTCGAAATC
>DASYPC010000393.1:0-4926 GCA_036007105.1 Burkholderiales bacterium
TACGTGGCCGTGCGCTATACGCTGCTCAATGTCGTACGCCGCATCCCGGACGGCCAGGTAGCCACGGGCATCGTGCTCGCGACCATTTCGGTATCTGCGGGCATGCTGAACGCGGCGTGCATGACGTACTAGTCGCCCGCGGTTCCCTACCGGATCTATAACGTCCCCCACTGGTTGGATATCTTCAAGCGCATATCGGCGCGCTGAGACACGGAGTACTCTGCAGCGAGCATTTTTTCCTGCGGAGGGATCCATGAAACATCTGCAGCGCGGCTTCACCCTGGTCGAGATCGCCATCGTGCTGGTCATCATCGGACTGCTCCTCGGAGGGATTCTCAAGGGCCAGGAAATGATCACGCAGGCGAAGGCGAAGAACGTCATCGCCGATTTTTCCGGAATCTCCACCGCGTATCACAGTTACCAGGACCGCTATCGCGCGACGCCGGGCGATGACAACGGTGCCGCAACGCGCTGGGCCGTGGCACCTGCAGCCGTTTCCGGAAACGGCAACGGCACGGTCGCCGGCGCCTACAACGCCGACTGCTCGGCTGCGTCGCCGCCCGAGTCGTGCCAATGGTGGGATCATCTGCGCCGTGCAGGATTCATTGCCGGCAACGGAGCCGGCCAGCCTCTGAATGCTGCGGGCGGCATCGTCGGCGTGCAGACCGGCGACACCGCGGGAGGCGCCGCGCTGGGCGGGTTGTCCGGGTTGATCCTGTGCTCCGCGAACCTGCCGGACAAGATTGCGATCGCCGTCGACACGCAGATGGACAACGGCCTTTCGGCGAGCGGAACGGTGCGCGCCGCCTTGCATGCCACTGCGAATCCTGCGATCGACAGCACCACCGCCGCCGCGGCCGCCTACGCAGAGACCGGCAGCAACCTGTACACGCTCTGCCGCCAGATGTAAGGTCGACGAATCAGCGTGGCGCGCTGCGTTCCGCGCGGCGCCGCAATCCGCTGCCCTGGAGCAGGCGGATCTCGGCGGCAGCAAGGAGATCGGGCACGCCCAGCAGCACGACGACATCGCCCTGTTCGAGCGCGCCGACTTCCTGCGGCGCAAGCCTGCGCCCGGCGCCAGGCCTGCGCACCGCCTTCACCTGCAAGCCGAGCTCGTTCAAGCCCAGCGCTTGCAGAGTCCTGCCGATCGCGTGCGCCCCCGGCGCGAGCGTCACTGCATGCAGCCGCGGTTGGGCCGCTTCGACGGTTTCCAGGTCATCGCTCGCGCCGTGAAAGAGGCCCTTCAGCAGCCCATACTGCTCATCGCGCACCGCGCGCATGCGGCGCACCACGCGCGAGAGCGGCACGCCTACCCACACCAGCGTGTGCGAGGCGAGCATCAGTCCGGATTCGAGCGCCTCCGGCACCACTTCCGAGGCGCCCGCGGCACTCAGCCGCGCTACGTCGGCCTCGTCGCGCGCGCGCGCGACTACCGGCACTGACGGCGCGAGCGCATGGATATGCGAGAGCACGCGCACCGCCGCCGCGACATCGGCGAACGTGATGACCACCGCAGCGGCACGCGAGATGCCGGCCGCGATCAATGCTTCGCGGCGCGAGCTGTCGGCGAATACCACTGTGTCGCCCGCGGCCGCAGCCTCGCGCACCCGGTCCGGGTCGAGATCGAGCGCCACATAGCGCACCCCTTCGGCGTCCAGCAGCCGCGCGAGATGCTGGCCGTTGCGGCCATAACCGAGCACGATCACGTGACGCTCGGTGTCGATCGATTTCACCGCCAGCCGGTGCAGCTCGAGCGCCCGCAGCATCCACTCCGAGCGCGTGAAGCGCAGCACGATGCGGTCGCTGGCAGAGATCGCGAACGGGGTCGCGATCATCGACAGCACCATCGCAGCGAGCAGGCTCTGCAGCACCGGCGCCGGGGCGATCGCCTGGTCGCCCGCGAGGCCGAGCAGGACGAAGCCGAACTCTCCGCCCTGCGCAAGCGCGATCGCGACGCGCAATGCCGTCGCCGGTGCGCTGCCGAAGACGCGCGACAGCACGCCGATGAGCGCAAGCTTCCCGCCCACCAGCAGCACGAATAGCCCAAGCACCAGCCACCACTGGCTGATCACGACGCGCAGATCGAGCAGCATGCCGACGGTGACGAAGAACAGCCCCAGCAGCACGTCGCGGAACGGCTTGATGTCCTCCTCGACGCGGTAGCGGTACTCGGTCTCGGAAATCAGCATCCCGGCGAGGAACGCGCCGAGCGCGAGTGACAGGCCGGCAACGCCCGTGACGTACGCGAGCCCGAGCGTGATCAGCAACACGTTCAGCATGAAGAGCTCGCTCGAGCGGCCGCGCGCCACCACGCCGAACCACGCGCGCATCAGCCGCGGCCCGGCGAGGATCACGACGCCGAGCACGAACGCGCCCTTGGCGACTGCGGCGGCGATCGCCAACCCGATCTCGTCGCCGGGGCGAACGAGCGCCGGCACCAGGATCAGCCCGGGCACGACCGCCAGGTCCTGGAACAGCAGCACACCGATGATCTCCCTGCCGTGCGTGCTGTCGAGCTCGAGTCGCTCGGAGAGCAAGCGCGAGACGACGGCAGTCGAAGACATCGCCGCGGCGCCGCCGAGAACCAGGCCCGCCTGCCATCCCGCGCCGAGCGCGATGCAGATCGCCACGCCGATCGCGAGCGTGAGCCCGACCTGCGCGGCGCCCAGCCCGAATACCACGCGGCGCATCATCACGAGCTTCGGCAGGCTGAACTCGAGCCCGATCGAGAACATCAGGAACACGATGCCGATCTCGGCCAGATGCCGCGTGGTATCGGTGTCCGGTATGAGCGCGAGCGAGAACGGGCCGAGCGCGAGTCCGGTCACGATGTAGCCGACCATCGGCGGAAGGTGCAGGCGCCGGCACACGATCACCACCAGCACCGCGCTCGCGAGCAGCAACAGGACGGGCAGGAGCGCTTCGCGAGCGGCTTCCATCGAGAGAGAGCGTGAGAGGCCTTGGGCTATACTCCGCGCCTATGATAAGCGCAGCGCGTGCTCCCGCACAGCGCACGGCGGGCGCGGACGCATCCTCCGCGGCGCTCGAGCTTGCGCGCAACGTGCTCGAGATCGAGGCCGATGCGATCCGCGCGCTCATGGTGCGCCTCGATCACCGTTTTCTTGATGCGCTTTCCCTGATCCAGCGGTGCCTCGGCGCGCACGGGCGCGTGATCGTCAGCGGCATCGGCAAATCCGGTCACATCGCGCGCAAGATCGCCTCGACGCTGTCGAGCACGGGAACGCCCGCGTATTTCGTCCATCCTGCGGAGGCGAGCCACGGCGACCTCGGCATGATCCGCGAGCCCGACGTGCTGATCGCGATCTCGAACTCGGGTGAAAGCGAGGAGCTGATGCAGATCGTTCCGTTCGTCAAGCGCGAAGGGGCGAAGCTGATCGCGATCACCGGCAACGCACAGTCGGCCCTGGCGCGCGAAGCCGACACCGTCCTCGACGCCGGCGTCGACAGGGAAGCATGCCCGCTCAACCTCGCGCCCACAGCGAGCACGACAGCGCAGCTCGCGCTCGGCGATGCGCTGGCAGTCGCGCTCCTCGATGCGCGCGGATTCTCGAAGGCGGATTTTGCCCGCTCGCATCCGCGCGGCTCGCTCTACCGGCAGGCGCTGAAGCACGTGGCGGACGTGATGCGCCGCGACGACGCCGTCCCGGTGGTGCGCCAGAAGACCGCGCTGCGCAAGGCGCTCGGCGTGATGACGCGCGGCGGCATGGGGATGGTGGCGATCGTCGATGCCCGACAGCGCGTGAAGGGAATCTTCACCGACGGCGATCTGCGGCGCAAGCTCGATGCGATCCGCTCAGCCAAGCGCGCGCGCATCGACGACGTGATGACTGCGAAGCCGCGCACCATACGGCCCGGCGCGCTCGCCGCGGCCGCGGTGGAGCTGATGGAGCGGCACAAGATCACCCAGTTGCTCGTGACGGATGAAGCGGGCGTCCTCGTCGGCGCACTCAACATGCACGACCTGTTCCGCGCCCGGGTTCTCTAGGCCGGCGCTCGAGCGATGTCGACGGCGCCTCCCGACGCGCTGGAACGCGCAAGGCGCGTTCGCCTGATGGCGTTCGACGTGGACGGCGTCCTCACCGACGGCCGGCTCTGGTACGGCCCGCAGGGCGAGACGCTGAAGGCGTTCAGCGCGCACGACGGTTTGGGCCTGCGGATGCTGGCCGACTCGGGTGTCACGCTCGCGCTGCTGACGAGTCGCCAATCCGAGGCCGTAACGCTGCGCGCGGCCGAGCTCGACATCGCGCACGTGATGCAGGGATCGCAGGACAAGCAGGCGCATTTCGCCGCGCTGCTCGCGCATCTCGCGCTCGACCCCGCGCGCGCAGGCTACATGGGGGATGATCTCGTCGACCTGCCGGTGCTGCGTCGCTGCGGCTTCGCGTGCGCGCCGCCCGGCGCGCCGGAACTGGTGCGGCGGCACGCGCATTACGTGGCGAGCGCCGCTGCAGGCGCGGGCGCGGTACGCGAGGTGTGCGAGTTCGTTCTGCGCGCGCAGGGAAAGCTTGAAGGCGCGCTCGCCGCGTTCCTGGCATGACGTTCTCCGCCACCCGCCTCTTCCCGCTGGTGCTGGTGCTTGCGCTCGCGCTGCTCACATTCTGGCTCGAGCGCACGGTGCGGGACGAGGAGGTGCACCCCTCGCAGCGCAGGCACGACCCGGACTATCTGGTGGAGCAGTTCGTCGTGACGAAGTTCAACGCGGCGGGCGCCCTGGAATCTACGGTCTCGGCGACGAAGATGGTACATTACCCGGACGACGACTCGACCGAACTGGTCGCGCCGCGCGTGGTCCAAGCGAAGGCGAATGAACCGCGCATGACGTTGAGCGCGGACCGCGGCGCCGTCTCCCACAACGGAGAGGAGTTGTGCCTGTTCGGCAATGCGTTGCTGGTGCGTGAAGCGGGG
>DASYPC010000394.1:0-11114 GCA_036007105.1 Burkholderiales bacterium
GTCGCCGGGACCGAACGGGTGATCAGCGGACTTTGCTGCGGCATCGCGCGATTCATCGCAAATAAGCCGGCACAGGCTGCGAGCAGACGCAGCGCCTCACGTCGGGCGCCATCCATGGCGGAATTCTATGCCCGCGATCCACGCAGTTGCTGCTGCTTGCGCCCGAGCCAGAAGCTCACCGCGAGCCATCCGCCGGCGACCGGCAGCGCCGCGAACGCGATGCCGGATACGCCGAGACCGAGGCCGCGCAATGCCGCGACCAGCCACCCTGAAAACGCATCACCGCCGCGATAGATGACGGTGTCGATGAAGTTCTTCGCCTTGTAGCGATCTTCCCGCGGCACGACGGTATAGAGCGCCTCGCGAACGGGCTTGGAGATCGCAAATTCCCCGACGCGGCGCGTGACGCCGAACGCGATGAGGACCGCGAGCGTAGGGATTGCGCCGAGCCACGCGAACCCGACCAGCGAAGCGATCGGCATCAGCGCGAGCATCCAGCCGACACCGAGGACCGTGCCGAGCCGCGCGGTCAGGGCGAGCTGCACGATCAGCGTGAGCGAATTCACCACCAGGTCGATCGTCGCGAAAAAGCGCGTGCGCTCGGTCGAATCGGGTACCGCAGAGCGCACGATCTCGACCTGCTGGAAGTAGAGCGTGGTCGAGAGCGTCGTGTAGCAGAGCAGGTATGCGCAGATGCCGAGCAGGTAAGGTGACGAGAAGGCAGCATGCACGCCGGCCGCAATCGAGCCGCCGATCGGCTCTTCGGCGCGTGCCTCGCCCTTGCGCGGGTGGCGCCGGCCCCAGGCGAGCAGTTCCTGGACGCAGCCGACCGCGGCGACGAGCAGCAGCGCAGACACGAGCAGCAGGTTCGACGCGCCGAGATCCACCACCGCGAGCGCGGTAAGCGCAGGACCGGCGATCGCGCCGCAGCTTCCACCCGCGGCGATCGCGCCGTACAGGCGCGCCGCCTGCGCATCGTCGAACAGATCCGCCATGAAGCTCCAGAACACCGAGACGACGAACAGGTTGAATACGCTCGTCCAGACGAAGAAAACGGTTGCCATGTCGCGGGCGGACACCCCCATGCGCGATGCGGCCCAGAACGCGGCGAGATTGAGAGCGAAGAAGAAGTACACCGCGGGCAGCATCTTCGCGCGCGGCAGGCGCGCGCAGAGCCAGCCGAACACCGGAACAAGCGCGAGCATCGTGAGGAACGTTGCGGTGAAAAGCCACTGCAGCTGGCCGGCGCCCGCCTGCACGGCCATTTCGTCCCGCACCGGGCGCAGGATGTAATAGGACGAGAGCAGCAGGAAGAAGTAGGCGAAGGCCCAGCCCAGTGCAGGCAGCTCGTGCGACTCCGCCCCGAGCGCCCTGCAGAGGATGCTGCGCATGCGCTATAGTAGCCGACACCTATCGGATCATCGCGCGCGCACGGGGAGGCAGCATGGGAATGGGCGGCTGGATCTTTCTTGCAGTCATCGTCGTCCTCGCATTCTGGGCGGTCTCGATCTACAACCGGCTGGTGCAGGTGCGCAACCGGTTCAAGAATGCATTCGCGCAGATCGACGTGCAGCTGAAGCGCCGCTACGACCTGATTCCGAACCTGGTCGAGACGGCGAAGGGCTACATCAAGCACGAGCGCGAGACGCTCGAAGCCGTGATCAAGGCGCGCAACCAGGCGGTCACCGCTGCGAACGCTGCCGGAGCGAATCCCGGCAACCCGGCCGCGATGCAGGGCCTCTCGCAAGCCGAAGGCGCGCTCACCGGAGTGCTCGGCCGGCTGTTCGCGCTCTCCGAGGCGTATCCCGACCTGAAGGCGAACCAGAACATGCTCGCCATCCAGGAAGAGCTTTCCAGCACCGAGAACAAGGTCGCCTTCGCGCGCCAGGCGTTCAACGATTCAGTGATGGAATACAACACCAAGCGCGAGTCGTTTCCCGACGCGATCTTTGCCGGAATGTTCGGCTTCAGCCCGGCCGAGCTGCTGCAGGCGACCGAGTCGGCGGAGGAGCGCAAGGCTCCGCAAGTGAAGTTCTAGACGGGCGCGCCGCGTGGCGGCCGCCACGTTCTTCGAGCATCAGCAGCTCGCGCGCCGCAATACGCGCGTCATGGTGCTGCTGTTCCTGCTGGCGGTGGTCGCGGTGGTGATCGCAGTCGACCTGGTGCTCGCGGGGGTCTGGATCTGGGGCGTGTCGGAGATCCAGCCGGTCGAGCCGGGCAGGGCGCCCGGGCTGCTGGCGATGATCCGCTCGGTGCCGCCTGCGCTCTACCTGTGGGGCGCGGTGGGCACGGCGGCGCTGATTCTCATCGTCAGCACCGTGAACGTGGCCAAGCTCGCGGACGGCGGCGAAGCCGTGGCGAAGATGGTGGGCGCGCGGCGCATCTCGCCCGAGACGCGCGATCCGCTGGAGCGCCGGTTCCTGAACATCGTCGAGGAGATGGCGATCGCCTCGGGCGTTCGCGTTCCCAGCGCGTACATCATGGACGACGAGCCGGGAATCAACGCGTTCGCCGCCGGGTGGGATGTCTCCGGGGCGGTCGTGGCGGTGACGCGCGGCACGCTGCAGACGCTCACCCGCGACGAGCTGCAGGGCGTGATCGGGCACGAATTCAGCCATATCCTGAACGGCGACATGCGGCTCAACATCCGCATGATCGGAGTGCTCGCGGGAATCGTGTTCATCGGCGCGATCGGCAGCTTCATCATGCGCTCGATCGGCCAGAGCCGGGACCGCAAGGACTCGGCGTCGGGCGGGATCTTTGCCGTCGGCCTCGCCCTTTTCATCATCGGTTATGTCGGGCTGTTCTTCGCGCGTCTCATCAAGGCCTCGGTGTCGCGGCAGCGTGAATTCCTCGCCGACGCTTCGAGCGTGCAGTTCACCCGCAATCCGGACGGCATTGCGGGGGCGCTCGACCGCATCCGCGCTTCCACCGCGCTGATCTCGAGCCGCCATGCCGAGGACATGTCGCACATGTTCTTCGGCCAGAGCATCAAGGTGTGGTTCGGCGGGCTCTTCGATACGCATCCCGCGCTCGATGAGCGCATCCAGCGCGTGCATCCGGGGTTTCAACCGTCGAAGTACCGCACGAAACGCGAAGCCGAGGCGCCACAGCCGGCAGTCGGCGCGGACACCGCGTTCGGAAGGGCAGCGGGATTTTCCGGATCCGCCGGGGGCGCCGGCCAGGGCGAGGGCAGGCGGGTCGCCGACGTCGGCGCGGCGTGGGGGCGGTCCGCCGGCGAAAGCGCAACGCTCGTCGGCACGGTCGACGGCGCGAAGGTCGACTACGCAACGCGGCTCCTCGCGTCGCTGCCCGCGCAGCTGCGCGAAGACCTGCGCAATGCCGACGGCGCTTGCGCGGCGCTCGTCGCGTTGCTGCTCGCGCCGAAGGACGACGTCATGCAGCAGCAGCTCGATGCGCTTCGCGCTGCCGGCTCGCAGGCGCTCGCCGAACGAGCCAAGGCAACGGCGCCACTCGTGCGCCGGCTCGGTCCCGCCTATCACCTGCCGGTCGTCGACCTCGCGCTCCCAGCGCTGAAGGCGGGTCCCAGCGAAGCCAAGCAGGAACTGATCAAGGCGCTGGAGGCGGTGATCCAGGCCGACCGGCGCGTGTCGTTGCACGAATTCGTGGTCCTTACGCTGGTGCGAGAGCAGCTGGCGCCGAAAGGCAAGCCCGGAGCTTCGGGAAGCATGAAGATCGGCCAGCTGCGCTCCGAAGTGGCGGCAGTGCTTCATCTGGTCGCGCACGCCGGGATTCGCCCCGACGCGGCGGGGCCACGCGACGAGGAGCTGAAGGCTGCGCTACGCGCGGGCGCGACAGAAATGGGCCTGGGCGAGACAGACGTTGCGGTGCCCGCTGGATTCACGTCCGAGTCCGCCGGTGCGGCGCTCGAAGCGCTCAAGGCGCTCGCCCCGCTGCAGAAAGCGGTGCTCGTGAAGGGGCTCTTCGCCGTTGTCACGGCGGACGGCGCGATCCGCGTTGCGGAAGCCGAACTGATGCGCATGGTCGGCGCGGTGCTCGACTGTCCACTGCCGCCGCTCCTCGAGTCGGTGGATCCGGCTACGCTTGCGGTGTAGGGCTGCCGCCTAAAGCGATCCCGCGATCAGGAACACCGCGCTCGCGCGCGCGATCCGCTCTTCGCCGACGCACAGGTAGCAGTTGCCGAACGCGAGCCGCGTGCCGCGCTTGTGGATGTCGACCCGTGATTCCACCCAGTCGCCGATCCTCGCCGTGCCGGCGTAGTCGAGCGACAGGTTCGCAGTCACCGCGCCGATCGGCGGCTCGGCGCTGAACGCGATCGCGTAGCCGATCGCCACATCGGCAAGCGTGGCGAGTATTCCGCCATGGATCGTCCCGCGCGCATTGCAATGCTTCGCCTCGACTCTCATTCCGACGACGAGGTCCGCGCCCTTGCCGCGACCATATAGCGGGCCGATCAGCTCGAGCACCGGGCTGGTGCGAAAGAGCGGTTGGAAGCCTTCTGGAACATCCATCGAAGCGCGAATCCTCCGCTTGCATCTGGGAAAACACAACTGGGAGGGGCCCGTGCCCGCCGCTAGAATGCGTGCATGCGATCCTTCGTCGCGCTGCTGCTCTTTGCGCTCTGCCAGTCCCTGCACGCGCAGTCGGCGGTGACGCGCCTCTTCGAGGCGATCGACGAGGGCAAGCCGCTCGTCGCGGAAGGGATTCTCGCGCGCGAGAAGGTGGACGTGAATGCGATCAACAAGGAGCGCGAAACGCCGCTGCATCGAGCCGTCGAGAAAGGAATGAAGGAGCTGGTGGAGCTGCTTCTGAAGAAGGGCGCGCGCGCCGGCATGCGTTCCGCGACCGGCGAGACGCCGCTGCACCTGGCAGCGCTGCATCCGGAGCCGGTGTTTGCCGACCTGCTGCTTGCGGCCGGCGCCGACCCAAAGGTGCGCAACGACCACGGCGAGTCTGCACTGCATTGGGCAGCGCTGAGTGGCAACCCGCTCACGCTGCAGAGACTCCTCGCGAGGGGCGCCGATGCGAACGCGCGCGATCAGAAGGGCAATCTTGCGCTGCACGGCGCGGCGGACGGCGGGCACGATGGCGTAGCGAAGCTGCTCCTTGCGCGCACGAACGAGCCTCGCGCCAAGAACGCAGGGGGCCAGACACCGGGCGACATTGCGCGCGAGCGTGGCTTCGGTGATCTGGCGAAGCTGCTCGATGGCGCGCCGGCGGTCGTTCAGTCAAAACAGAGCCAGCCGGCCCAGCTCGTTGGTGCGCCGGCCCAGCCCGCTAGTGCGCCGCCCGAGCCTGCAAAGCCTTCCCAGCCGTTCAACACGATGAACATGGACGATCCGAATCACCCGCGGTTTCAGAAGCAGTAGCGGCTGGCGACGGCGTCCTTACGAATGCCGGGCGCCCGAGTAAGCTCCACCCGGGACGCATCGACGAATGGCACTGACCGCGAACCTGCTTCGTACGACCCTCGCCGTCGCGCTCCTGCAAGCCTTGCCCGCCTTGGCCTCCCAGTGCAGCGCCCGCTCAGGGCCCCATACGACGGCTCTGGTCGAGCTGTATACGTCCGAAGGGTGCGATAGCTGCCCCCCGGCCGACCGCTGGCTGTCATCACTCGGCAGCCGCGGCCACGGGCCGGATCGGGTGGTCCCGATCGCCCTGCACGTGGACTACTGGGACTACATCGGGTGGAAGGATCCCTACGCCAAGGCGCTCTTCAGCTCCCGCCAGCGCAGGCTCGCTCAGGTGATGCGGGCGAAGGTCGTCTATACGCCTCAAGTCCTGCTGCAGGGCGAGGACTTCAGGCGCTGGCATACACCCGCGTTCGATGACGCAGTAGCGAGAATAAACGCGCGGCCGGGGCGGGCTCGGATCGAACTGGTGCTGGAAAAGGCCTCCGGAGGCCGTTTCCCGGTCGACGCCAAGGTGGAGGTCCTGGAGCCGTCGCAGCGGGCGGATGCCGGCCTCTACCTGGCCGCCTATGAAAACAAGCTGGTTTCGGCGGTCGGGGCGGGGGAGAACCGCGGCAAGACCCTGATGCACGATTACGTGGCGCTCGAATGGCTGGGGCCCCTTGCGCTCGGCGCGGACGGGCGGCTCAGCGTAAGCAAGGCTCTGCCGCTTCTTCCGCGGGCGGTCGCTGCGAATTCCGGGGTGATTGCCTTCGTCCAGAATCGCGCGACTGCCGAGGTCGTGCAGGCGCTGATGCTTCCGGCCTGCCCCTAGGAGGGGTGGAACGCCTTATTTCTGCTCGATTTTGCCGCCTCGGGTATATTCAGGCCATACCGCCGCCGGGGGCGGGGGTTCCGGGAGGCATGGGACGTGCAAGCGACGCAGATCCGCCAGAAGGACGGAATCTTCTACTTTGCTAGCTACCGGGCGAAGGATTTGCTCGCCCGGGTGCGCTTCATCAGCCGGTTCTACGGCGAAGGCGAAGAGATCGCCGCATCGCGCATCGCCCAGGACGACGACATCGCGCAATTCATCTCGCGCATCGAGCGCAACGACCACGCATTCCAGCGCGCTCTCTCGCGGGCGAAGATCCGGCAACTGACCAATTTCTACGAGACGGCGGTTTCCCAGCCGGCGATCCCCGGCACCGTGCTGCTGTATACGTCCGAGAAGCTGTCGTTTCGCGCCAACGGTGACGGGGTCGGCCACCTCACCGAGCCCGGCACCAAGTTCCTGATCATCGACGGGCAGCACCGGCTCGCGGCGCTGCATTTCTACATGCTGGAGCGCCCGACCGACGCCGCCACGATCAGCGTGCCCTGCATCATCTTCGACGGCCGCAGCGAGGATTTCG
Organism: Burkholderiales bacterium; assembly: GCA_036007105.1. Taxonomy (GTDB): domain Bacteria; phylum Pseudomonadota; class Gammaproteobacteria; order Burkholderiales; family SG8-39; genus 2-02-FULL-66-14. The sequence continues at coordinate 6,788 of DASYPC010000394.1, forward strand.
CGGCCGAGATGTTCGTCATCATCAATTCGACGCCGACGCGGATCAACAAGAGCCACTTGATCGACCTGTACGAGCGGGTGTCGTGGGCTGCGCCCGATCGCAAGTTCGCTGCGCGCCTGGTCGAAAAGCTCTACGGCGATGGCGAAAGCCCGATCCGCTACCGGATCAACCGGCTCGGCGGGCGCAGCCAGCGCGACAAGTGGGTGCTGCAGGCGGAGCTCTTCAACGAGCTGCACCGCTGGGTACGCGGCCGCTGGCGCTCGATCCAGCTCGCCGGCGGCAGCTCGAAGGAAGTGCCGCGCTATTACGCGATGGTCCGGGACTTTCTCAAGGCGGCGCGCAGCGTCTTCGGCGAGGCGGTCTGGGGCAAGGACGGCTACATGGTCACCAAGCCCGTGACGATCAAGGCGCTGATCCGCGTTTGCGCCGATCTCGCGAAAGAGGACGCCGAACCGGAAACCGGGCGCCTCGCGCGCTGGGAGGAGCGGCTTGCGCCCTGGACCGAGATGGCCAAGCAGTTCCGCGAGGAAGGCTTCTACGAGCGCTTCGCCGCCAAGGGCGAAGTCGAGCGCGTAGCGCGGGTGCATCGCGATCTTGCCCGCGCAGCGCACATCGAGACCGCCAAGAAGCCCTAGCGCAGCCGCGGTGGGGCCTAGCCCCACCAGAACCGAGTTCTCAGATCGCGCCCTGCGCGGCGAAGCGCTCGATCTCCGCCGCCGTGAAGCCGAGCTCCGCGAGGATCGGCCGCGTGTGCGCGCCCAGCGCCGGAACAGGATCCATACGCGGCTCGAACGCGTCCAGGTTAAACGGCGGCTTCATCGCCTTCAGCGTGCCGGCCGGAGAGCCGACGTCGCGCCAGCGATCGCGCGCCTTCAGCTGCTCGTGGTCCCAGAATTCCTGCATCGTGTTCAGCCGCGCGTTGGCGATCTCCGCACGCTCCAGTCGCTCGAGCACCTGAGCACCGCTCAGTTTTACAAAGACGCGCTCGATCTCGGCGCGCAGCGCGTGGCGATTCGCATCGCGCGCGGGCGCGGTGGCGAAGCGCGCATCCGATGCGAACGCTGCGTCGCCGAGCGCGACTTCGGCGAAGCGTGCGAACTCGCGATCGTTTTGCACGCCGAGAAAGACCGTCTGCCCATCGCCCGCGGCGAAGGGACCGTAAGGCGCGATCGTGGCGTGAAAAGCGCCCGATCGCGGCGGCGCGCTTCCGCCATAGGCGGTGAAGTACGCGGGGAAGCCCATCCATTCCCCGAGCGATTCGAACATCGTGATGTCGAGCGTTGCGCCGCAGCCGTCGCGCTCTCGTCGCAACAGCGCGGCGAGGATTGACGACATCGCGTACATTCCAGCCGCAATGTCCGCGACGGGGATGCCGGCTTTCGCGTGTGCTTCGTCGGTGCCTGTGACCGATAGAAGTCCCGTCTCGCATTGCACGAGCAGGTCGTACGCCTTCTTCGAAGCGTACGGGCCTGCCGGGCCATAGCCTGAGATGCCGCACCAGACGAGCCTCGGGTGACGCGCGCGCAGCGCCTCGGCGCCGAGACCCAGGCGATCGGCGGCGCCCGGCGCAAGGTTCTGCACGAACACGTCGGCACGCTCGACCAGGCGCGCCAGGATCGCTTTTGCGTCGCGATGCTTCACGTCGAGCGAAAAGCTTTCCTTCGAGCGGTTGACCCAGACGAAATGCGAAGCGAGACCGTTGACCGTATGGTCGTAGTGGCGCGCGGAATCGCCACTGCCCGGACGCTCGATCTTGATCACTCGCGCGCCGAGCTCGGCCAGCTGGCGCGTGCAGAACGGGCCCGCGATCACCTGCTCCAGGGCGAGCACGGTGACTCCTTCGAGCGGGCGTTTCACGCGAACGTCACCGTGAGGCCGGGGAGGGGAAGGCCGCGCAGTGATGTCGTCCACGTCTCGCCGGGCCTCACGGCGTGCGCGTCGGTCAGCACGCCGGTCGTGATGATTTCACCCGCGGCGAGCGCGGGCGCCCACGGTTGCCTTGCGAGCACGCCGACGAAATGCGCGAGCGCGAGAAGCGGGCTGCCAAGCACGTTCGCGCCCGTGCCGCGATCGACGACGGAATCACTCCTCGAAAGCGTTACCTCGAGCGCGGGAAGCTGAGTCGCGAGCTCAGGCAGCTCCGCAACGGGAGTTGGCGTTCCGTGGACGAGCCGGCCGTGCAGGCCGTTCGCGGCCGTGCAATCGGCAAGCGTCACTTTCCAGCCAGGGTGATAGCAGTGCACGATCTCGACCGAATGCGCGACCCACTCGATCGCCGCGAGCATCTCTTGCGGATCGCGCGCTTCGCGGGGCGCGGTCTTCAGCTTGAAGCAGATCTCCGGCTCGATGCGCGGTTGCACGAGGCCGGCGAGCGGTATCGTGACCCGATCGCTCGCGGCAACGAGCATCGTGCGGTCATACACCGTACCCCACATCGGCTCGTGGACCCCGTAGCGCTCCCACAAAGTGCGATTCGTGAAGCCGATCTTGCGCCCGGCTGCTTTCCAACCTCGTGCGAGCCGGTGGGCGTGGAGTTGCGCTGCGGCGCGATACCCCGACTCCGCGGTAAGTCCCGGATAGCGCGCGCTGAATAGCGGCACTTCGCGCGGCGCTTCGTCCAGCGCGATCAGCTCTGCAGACAGGCCATCGTTCGCGGCGGCAGTCATGCGCGGATGATAGTATGCCGCCGGCTCCGCGCAGGTTGCGCGGACGCGTTGCGCGTGCCACAGTAGCCGCCATGGATCCCGAACCGTACCTTGCCTGGGCAATCCTCGGCTTGATCCTCGTGATCGCCGAGTTGGTCACCGGCACGTTCTATCTCGTAGTGCTGGGCGTGGCGGCATTCGGAGCCAGCGCCGCCGCATACTTCGGGTACGACTTCCCGATCCAGTCGATCGTTGCGGGATTGGTCGCCGCGGCAGGCGCGTACTGGGTGCACGTCTATCGCGTCAATAGCGCGACGCAGCAGATGAAGCAGATCGACGCCGGTCAGCCGGCGAACTTCGAGAACTGGGTCGACCAGGGCGCGCGCCTGGCGCGTGTGCGCTATCGCGGGGCGTCGTGGGATGCGCAGGTGGAAGGCGATCAGGCTCCCCAGCCGGGCGCGGTCGTGTACGTGGTATCGACGCACGGGAATACGCTAAGAGTCTCGCCAAAACACCCCGGCTGAATCGAATTTTCTTGGGAGGGAACCCGATGTTCATCAAGCTCATCATCGCGCTCGTTCTATCGATCGCAACGTATTTCGCCACGAGTACGGTTAAGTATGCGGTCTGGGTCTTTTTCATCGCCGCGGTGGTCGCCTTCATCATGGAAGGCGTGCGCATCGTGCCGCAACAGAGCGCCTACGTCATCGAGCGGCTCGGCAAGTTTCACGGGATTCTCGAGCCGGGCCTCAATCTCATCATCCCGTTCCTTGATCGCCTCGCGTACATGCACTCGCTCAAGGAGGTGCCGCTCGACGTTCCCGAGCAGGTCTGCATCACCAAGGACAACACCCAGCTCGCGGTGGACGGCATCCTCTATTACCAGGTGACGGATCCGCGGCTCGCCTCCTACGGCTCGGCGAACTATATCGCCGCGATCACGCAGCTCGCGCAGACCACGCTGCGCAGCGTGATCGGCAAGATGGAGCTCGACAAGAGCTTCGAGTCGCGCGAGGACATCAATCGCCACATCGTCGCCGAGCTGGACGAGGCGGGGCGCAACTGGGGCATAAAGGTGCTGCGCTACGAGATCAAGAGCATCACGCCACCCGAATCGATCCTGCGCGCCATGCAGGCGCAGATCACTGCCGAGCGCGAGAAGCGCGCGCTCATCGCCAAGTCCGAGGGCGAGCGCCAGCAGCAGATCAACATCGCCGACGGCAAGCGCCAGGCGGCGATCCTCGAGTCCGAGGGTGAAAAGCAGGGCGCGATCAACCGCGCGCAGGGCGAAGGCACGGCAATCCGCGTCATCGCCGAGGCAAATGCGGCGGGCGTGCGCGCCGTGGCCGAGGCGATCGCCGACAAGGGCGGCATGGATGCCGCCAATCTCAAGGTAGCGCAGCAGTACGTCGAGGCATTCGCCAAGCTCGCGAAGACCACCAACACGCTGATTCTGCCGGCGGGCGCCGGCGATGTCGCCGGAATGGTCGCCACCGCGATGACCGTGCTCGACAAGACCAAGCAAGCGCAAGTCGCAGCGAAAGGAGCCTGACATGTCCGTCACCGCCGTAAACCACTTCACCGTGCTCACCGACGACCTGCCGGCGACGCTGGCGTTCTACGAGGAGCACCTCAACCTCAAGCCCGGCGCGCGCCCGCCGTTCACCTTTCCTGGCGCCTGG
>DASYPC010000395.1:0-16892 GCA_036007105.1 Burkholderiales bacterium
CGTGGCCCCCGCCTTGGCAAGCTCTTCGAGCGTGTGGCGCGGAGTAACGCTGCCGTCCGCATACGCCCGGAAGGCGTCGCCCTTCACCTCGGCCTCGAGGACGACGATCTCGCCGGGCTTCCAGCCATGCTGCTTGAGGAAGTTCGCCACGCTGCCGATCGCATCCGCGGGATTGCCGCTCAGATCCACCTGGCCGTCGCCGTCGAAGTCGACTGCAAACTTCATGTAGCTTCCCGGCATGAACTGCGGGATGCCGATGGCGCCCGCCCAGGAGCCGCGAACCGAAAACACGTCGGTGCCCCGGTCGCGCGAGATGACGAGGTAATTTTCGAGCTCGCCGCGAAAGTACGGGGCGCGCGGCGGATAGTCGAATGCGAGCGTCGTCAGCGCGTCGATCACGCGCCAGCGCCCGGTATTGCGCCCGTAGAACGTCTCGATGCCGATGATCGCGACGATCACTTCCTCGGGGACGCCGTATTCCTTCGCCGCGCGCGCAAGAACCGCCTGATGCAGCCGCCAGAATTCGACGCCGGCGCCGATCTGGCGGTCGTTCACGAAGTTCGCGCGGTAGTCCGCCCAGGCGCGTGCGCTGGGCGGCGCGGCGACTGCCTTCAGCGCGACATCCAGCCGGCGCGCGCGCGCGAAGATGAAGTCCAGCTCGCGCGCCACGAAACCGTGCCGCTGCACCATCTCCTGGACGAATGCGCGGACCTCCGGCCGGCCGGCGTACGGCGGCTGAGGCTCCTTCGCGGTCAGGCCGCCGGCGAAAACCAGCGCGCAAAGGCCGATGAAGGTCCTCATGCGGGGTTGAACGTGCGCACCAGACGCTGCAGCTCGGCGACCTCGGCTGGCGCTGCCGCCTTGCCGTAGCGAAGTGCGACGTAAAGGTCGCTGATGCGGCGGATTGCCGGCGCCGACGAAGAGACGCTGAGCACGGCACGGTCCGCGAAGTCGCGCGGCCCCTCGTGCGGTGCGCGCGAGAGGCCGCGCGCATCGAGCTTGTTGCAAAAGCGCAGCCATGCGGACTGCACAGGGTCCGGGCGCGTACGGCGCCACAGCGACCAGGCGAGCAAGACCGCGGCGAACAGGCACATCGTGCCCAGCAGCGCGGCGGCGAGATCGCGCCAATCGGCGCGCGGCATGCCGAACCACGACATGAACTCGCGCTGCCGCTCCGGGTTGTAGCCGAGCACCCAGACGTTCCACCGGTGCACGAGTGCTTCCCAGTTGTAGCGCATGCCGCGCAGCCATTCGAGTCTTTGCCGCATCAGCAGCGGAAGGGCCGCGCTGCCGGGTACGGAGCGCGCAAGTCCCGATTCGAGCCGGGTGGGCACCGCGGCCGCAGTCGGATCGACGCGCAGCCAGCCACGACCGGCGAGGAACACTTCGACCCAGGCGTGCGCGTCGGATTGGCGCACGGTGAGGATTCCGTCGATCGGATTGGGATCGCCGCCGAGATAACCGGTCACGACTCGCGCGGGCAACCCGGCCGAACGCATCAGGAACACGAACGCGGAAGCAAAGTGCTCGCAGAATCCTGCACGGGTCGAAAACAGAAACTCGTCGACCGAGTCGTGACCGAGCGCCGGCGGCTCGAGCGTGTAGGCGATCGCGCTTCTGCGGAAGAAATCCACCGCGCGCAAAACGATCTCGCCATCGGTCGCCGAGGCGGCACGCCATTCCCCGGCAAGCGCCTTTGCCTTCGGGTTGTAGCCGGCCGGCAACCGCAGCGCGCGGCGCAAGAGCAGTGCGTCCTCACTGGGATCGGGCTGCGCTTCCATGATGGAGACCATCTCATAGCGCAACCGGACTCGCACCGGGGAGGTCGAAAGGAGATACCCATCGGAAGAGAAATTGGCTTGCTGCGGCCGCTGCGCCGGCGATTCGAGCGCGAACAGCCAGTGACGATGGTGCGCCTCGAGCAGCACGCTGTAGCGTACGGTGGTGCCTCCGCGCAGTCGCGGCTCCCGCTCGGAGAGGAGTGAGGGGCCCGCGTGCCAGGTGCGACCGTCGAAATCGGAGAGGATCGGTCCGCGCCAATAGCGCTGGCGCGGCGGAGGAATCGGCCCAGCGAATTCCGCGCGGAAGGCGAGCGCGTCCGATTGCGCGAGCTCGGCGACCGAACCCGGCGTCATGGTGTCGTTGAGTCCCGTGACTGCGCTTTGCGCGTCCTGCGGCAACCCCCACATCGGGCCCTGCACGCGCGGGAACAGCAGAAAGAGGAGCAGCGCGGCGGGAGCGGCGTGCCCAAGCAGAATCGCCGCCGACCGTGCGTTCGCCCGCAGCGAGCGCTGTGGTGCGCTGAAGCCGACGACCGTCACGGTGATCACTGCCAGCGCGAGGCACATCACCAGCGCCTCGGCGATTCCCTGCGTGTACAGGAAATTGGTGATCAGCAGGAAGTAGCAGAGAAACACGACGGCGGCGGCGTCGCGGTGGGTTCGCGTCTCCATGAGCTTCAGCCCCGACAAGAGCAGGAGCAGCACGATCGCGGGAATCCTGCCGAAGACCGTCCGGTATTCGGTCCACACGCCGAACATGGCGACGAGCGCGAGGACCAAAAGCAGCCAGCGCGCCGGCAGCGCCTGGCGCCAGACGAACACGAGGGCGCGCCAGCCATAGAGCGCAAGGGTCAGCAGCGCAAGCCACCACGGCGCCCGCAGCGCGTGCGGTATGCCGACGATCGCCAGCGCAAGGATCAGTCCTGCGAGGTCGTGCGCGGTGAGCAGGCGCGCTTCCGGCGCCAGAGGGTGCGGCGTGCTCATGGCAGCCGGTACAGCGCGAGCGCCTGCAGGCACTCCGCGCGCTGCGCATCGCCGCGGCCGGGCGCAATCTCGGTGCCGGGGATGCGCAGCCCGTAGCGCGCGCCGCCTTGCTCGGCGGCGAGCACCCACCCGGTGAGGACGGACAGCCGCTCCTCGAGCCCGAGCACCGGATTCACCCGCTGCCATTCCAGCCACAGCTCCTCGGCTGCATCTTCGGAAAACTGTTTCGTCAGCACGTTGCCGGTGCGCGCAAACGTCTTCCACGCGATGTGGCGAGGCGAATCCGACGCCTGGTAGTCGCGCAGCCCGGAGAAGTCATCGTTCCCCCGCGTAGGCGCGCGCGCCGTGCCCCCCTGGACCTGGGCGCCCGACGCGGGCAAAGCGCTATACACCGGGTGCGGATAGATCAGACAGTGTGCATCGGGCTCCACGTAGCTCCAAGCGCGAAACAGATCGAGCGGGAAGCGCGTCTCGAGCATCACCCGCCCGAGCGCGAGGCGGCCGCGCCGCGTGGCGGGAACCGCAAGCACCGCTTCGGCCACCGCGCCGGCGCCGACATCGACGACGAGTTGGGCGCCCGAGCCGACATGGCGCGCGAGGATCGAAGGCCGGTCGAACCGCGACGGATTCTCGAGCAGCAGACGGAACTGCGCCGCCTCGCCCGCAAACACCGGCTCGGCGCGTCCCGGGCTCACGACCAGCAGCGCGAGATTGCGCGCCGTGTGCACCATGCCGGCCAGGCCTAGCCCGGCGAGGAGGAACGTGAGCGCGAAGCCGAGCGCGAGCGCATAGTTGATCGAGCCGACCAGGAGGATCGCGAGCGTTCCCGCAAACATCCATCCGAGGCGGGAAGGCACGATGTAGACGCGCCGGTGCCCGAGCGAGATCGTGCCGCGCTCGGGCGGCGTGAAGCCGTAGAACCAGTTCAGCCAGCGCGGGTTGTTCCGCAGCGCGCGCAGCATCGGCCTAGCCCGTGGGCCCGTCGTACTTCCAGCGCCCGCGCCACGTCGCATGCACCGCGTTCGGGTACTCGGGTTTGCCGAGGCTGCCGTTGTATCGGCCGAGCGCGCGAAAGTAGTCCCCCTTCTCCACGTTGAGGTAGTACCGCAGGATCACGCAACCGTAGCGCAGATTGGTGCGCAGGCTGAAGAGATTGTCGCGCGGCCGATTGAAAACGCCGGTCCAGAACGGCATCACCTGCATATAGCCGCGCGCGCCGGCGTGCGAGACCGCGTACTTGCGGAACCCGGACTCCACTTCCAGCACGCCGAGCACGAGCTGGGGGTCGAGCCCGGCACGCGTCGCCTCGTACTGCAAGGTCTTCAGCAGCTCGACGCGTTCCTTGCGATCGGGGATGCGTTTGCGCAATCGGTCGGACATTTCATGCACCCAGCGGTGCCCGTCCGCGGGACTTCTGAAATTGAAGTAGGGCGCGGCGCGATCCGCGACCTGCGCGGTGAGCGTCGCGAGCACGGCCGGGTCGATCGGCTCGTCGCGTTGCGCGCCCGCGACCGCGTGCAGCGGCACGAGCAGCAGCGCAAGCGCCAGTGCGCGCGTCATCCCGCGGCCAGCCGCCCCTGCATGAATTGCGCCGCCGCAGCGAGCGGAACGGCCGATGGCGCGGCGTCGCGCCGGCCCTTGTACTCGATGCTTCCGGCAGCAAGGCCGCGCTCGGATAGCACGAAACGGTGCGGCACGCCGATGAGGTCCATGTCGGCGAACAGGACCCCGGGACGCGCCTCGCGATCTTCGAGCAGCACCTCGATGCCGGCTGCGACGAACTCCGCGTAAAGCCGGTCGGCTGCATCGCGCACCGAGGCGTTCTTGTGGTAGCCGATCGGCACGACACCCGCTGAAAACGGGGCCATCGGCAGCGGGAACGCGATGCCGCGCTCGTCGTGGTTCTGCTCGATCGCCGCAGCAACGATGCGCGTCACGCCGATTCCGTAGCAGCCCATCACCGCCGGCTTCGACGCGCCCTGCTCGTCGAGATAGAGCGCCTGCATCACCTCGGAATACTTCGTGCCAAGCTGAAAAATGTGGCCGACCTCGATGCCGCGCTCGATGCGCAGTGTTCCCTTGCCGTCGGGACTCGGATCGCCTTCGACCACGTTGCGCAGATCGTGCACCTCGGGCTCGGGGCAATCGCGTCCCCAGTTCACGCCCGTCAGATGGAAGCCCTCGGCATTCGCGCCGCAGACGAAGTCCGCCATCGCCGCCACCGTGCGGTCCGCGACCACGCGCACCTGCGCGCCGACGGGTCCGATGGATCCCGGCAGGCAGCCGAGCGCCCGGCGGATCTCGGCTTCGGTCGCGAACCGGAACGGATCGAGCCCCGGCACTTGCGAGGTTTTGCGCTCGTTCAGCGAATGATCGCCGCGCACCAGCAGCAGCACGAATGCATCGTCGTGCATCACCGCGACCGCTTTCACCGTGCGCTCGATCGGCAGCTGCAGCAGCGCGGCAACCTCCTGGCACGTCGTCTTGCCGGGAGTCGCCACCTTCCGCATTGCCTGCGCCGCAGGCGGGCGGCCGGAGGCAGGCGCGCGCGCCTCGGCGAGCTCGATGTTGGCGGCGTAGTCGGACTCCGGGCACCAGGCGATCGCGTCCTCGCCCGAGTCCGCGAGGACGTGAAACTCTCGCGACACTTCGCCGCCGATGGCGCCCGAGTGCGCGGCGACCGCGCGAAAGCGCAGCCCGAGCCGGGAGAAGATGCGCGAGTAGGTGTCGTGCATGTTGCGGTACTCGCGCTCCAGGTCGGCGTGATCGACGTGGAACGAGTAACCGTCCTTCATCAGGAATTCGCGCGCGCGCATGACGCCGAAGCGCGGCCGGATCTCGTCACGGAACTTGGTGTGCATCTGGTAGAAATGCACCGGCAGCTGGCGGTAGCTCTTGACGTCGCGCCGCACGATGTCGGTGATCACCTCCTCGTGGGTGGGGCCGAAGAGATAATCGCGCTCGTGCCGGTCCTTGATCTTCAGCAACTGCGGTCCGAACGCCTGCCAGCGTCCCGTTTCCTGCCACAGCTCCGCCGGGATGACGCAGGGCATTTCCACCTCGAGCGCGCCGGCCCGGTTCATTTCCTCGCGCACCACGGCTTCGACCTTGCGCAGCACGCGCAGGCCGAGGGGCATCCAGGTGTACAACCCGGCGCCGAGCCGACGGATGAGACCCGCGCGCAGCATCAGCCGATGGCTCACCAGCTCGGCTTCCGCGGGCGCCTCTTTTAGGGTTCCGATGAAGAATCGCGACGCGCGCATCGCGTGGGGGCTGCGGAGCGTTGCGCGCTCCGTAGCGTTGTCTTTGGTGCGTGGCTATGGAAAAATTGCAGATGGAATTCTAGCCTAGGTGCTGCAGCCATGCTCGACAGGGACGGTTACCGGCCCAATGTGGGCATCATCATCGCGAACCTGCGCAATCAGGTGTTCTGGGGCAAGCGGGTGCACCAGCACGCCTGGCAGTTTCCGCAGGGCGGCATCCAGCACGGGGAGACCCCGGAGAGCGCGATGTTCCGCGAGCTCGGCGAGGAGATCGGCTTGCAGCCGGAGCACGTGCGGATCCTCGGGCGCACGCGTCAGTGGTTGCGCTACGAGGTGCCGGCGCAATGGGTCCGGCGCGACTGGCGGGGCGCCTACCGGGGACAGAAACAGATCTGGTACCTGTTGCGCCTCACCGGTCGCAACTGCGACGTCAAGCTGCGGGCGAGCGGACACCCCGAGTTCGACGCGTGGCGATGGCATGAGTATTGGGTGCCGCTGGACGCGGTGATCGAGTTCAAGCGCGAGGTGTACCGGCAGGCGCTCACCGAGTTGTACCGCTACCTCGGCGCCGACCGGCAGCCGCGTCCGCGGCGCACGGAGGCCAACAGTGGACCGGCAGTACCCCGCGCTTCCGATTCGTGAGCTCGGCGACGGCGCCGGCTTCCGGCGCCCGACGCAACTGCACGCGTCGCGGGTCGACCTCGAGTCGCCGGCGATCGGGGCGATGACCGATCTCGCCCGCGCGAGCCCGGCGACGATCCGCCCGCAGGCGCCGATCGGAGGCGCCAACCAGTTCATGATCGCGCGCGGCGTGCGGCTGTTGCTCGTCGTCGACGACCGCGAGAACATGCTGGGCGTCCTCACCGCTACCGATATTCTCGGCGAGCGCGGGATGCAGGTCGCGATCGAGCGGCGCACTAAGCGCGACGAGCTGAACGTGGCGGACCTGATGACCCCGGCGAGCGCAGTTGAGGTTCTCGCGCTGTCCGACGTCGAAGGCGCGCGCGTCGGGCACGTGCTGGAGACGCTGCGCCGCTCCGGTCGCCAGCACGCGCTGGTGGTCGACCAGGAGGTGATTCCAGCGCGCGGCGCGCTCGACAAGCCGTTGCGGCGGGCGATGGTGCGCGGCATTTTTTCGCTGTCGCAGATCGCGCGCCAGCTCGGCGTCGCGGTGCAGACCGGCGGCGAGGTCGCGCGCACGTTCTCGGAGATCGAGAGCGCGCTCGGCCGCTGAGGCCGCGTATAGCCGGGTTCAATCCAAAGTATTGGAAGATTCAATTTGATCAATCGGGGACGGCCCGCTAAGGTGGACGTTTCCCGAGGCCCGCTCGCACCGACCGAACCCAAGGAGGCGACCATGCAACTGAAAGGCACCAAGACGCACGAAAACCTCAAGGCCGCATTTGCCGGCGAATCGCAGGCGAACCGTCGCTACCTCTACTTCGCCGCCAAGGCCGACGTCGAAGGACAGAACGACGTGGCTGCGGTGTTCCGCTCTACCGCGGAAGGCGAGACCGGCCACGCGCACGGGCACCTGGAGTACATGGAACCCGTCGGCGATCCGGCGACTGACAAGCCGATCGGCAAGACGCGCCTCAATCTCGCCGCCGCAATTGCGGGGGAGACGCACGAATACACCGACATGTATCCGGGAATGGCGAAGCAGGCGCGCCAGGAGGGCTTCACCGAGATCGCCGACTGGTTCGAGACGCTCGCCAAGGCGGAGCGCTCGCACGCGAATCGCTTCCAGAAAGCGCTCGATTCGCTGGTCGACTGAGCGCGCGCCGCCGCAGCATCGATCGATGCCGCAGATCGCGCGCGAGAGCCTGCTCTCGCTCGAGGCCTATGCGCGCTCGCGCGGAGAATTCCGCGCGCGCGTCATCGACCACAAGCGCCGCCGCACCGTGCACGTCGGCGACCACCTGACGCTGCTGTTCGAGGACGAGCTGACGGTGCGCTACCAGATCCAGGAGATGCTGCGGATCGAGCGGATCTTTGAGGAGGCCGATATTCGCAGTGAGCTCGACGCCTACAACCCGCTCGTTCCCGACGGCAGTAACTGGAAAGCGACGATGCTGCTCGAATATCCGGATCCCGGCGAGCGGCATGCGCGGCTGGCCGAGCTGAAAGGGATCGAGCAACGCACCTGGGTGCAGGTCGAAGGCTGCGAGCGCGTGTACGCGATTGCCGACGAAGACCTGGAGCGGGAAAACGAGGAAAAGACCTCGTCGGTGCACTTCCTGCGGTTCGAACTGGGCGCTGAGATGGTCCGTGCGCTGCGGCGTGACGCCGGGCTCACCGTCGGCGCAGATCATCCGCACTATCAGGCGAGCGCACCGGTCGGTGCGGAGACGAAGCGCTCGCTCACGGAAGACCTCGCGTGAGAAGGTGGCTTGCCCTGCCGCTCGCGCTTTGGGCCGGGCTGATCGCGGGGCAGCCGAAAAGCGATTGGGAAATCGAGGCCGAGCGGCGCGGATGGAAGGAAGACGAGTACAAACTGCCCGGGCAGCCGAAGCCCCAGGACCTGATCGAGTTCTACGTCAGTGCATCGACTGATTTCCGCTTCTTCGTCGATCGCCAATCGCTGTCGGTCGGGAAGGACGGCGTCGTGCGCTACACGTTGCTGGCGCGCAGTCCTTCGGGCGTAGAAAACGTCACATACGAGGGAATTCGCTGCTCCGCCGGAAGCTTGCGGGTCTATGCCCATGCCCGTACCGGCGGCACCTGGGCCGAGCGCGATTCGGATTGGCGGCCGATCGAGGCAAAGACCATGCAGCGCTCGCACCACGCGCTGTGGAGCGAATATTTCTGCCCTCACCGCGTGCCGATCTTCGATATTGCCGAGGGCATCGATGCGCTGCGTCGCGGCGGACACCCGAACGCAGGAGGCGTGCAGCGCGGCCCCGGCGGAAGGTTCTAAGCAGACCGCCTACAGCAACACCAGGTTGTCCCTGTGGATCAGCTCAGGCTCGTCGACATAGCCGAGGACGGTTTCGATCTCGCTTGAGGGGCGGTGCATGATGAGCCGCGTTTCGGTGGCGGAATAGTTGATGAGGCCGCGCGCCACTTCCTTGCCGTCGGGATCCTCGCACGCGACCACTTCGCCGCGTACGAACTCTCCCCGCACGTCGGTCACGCCGATCGGCAGCAGGCTCTTGCCGTTTCGCACCAGCGCTTTCACGGCGCCCGCGTCGAGGCGCAGGCGACCGGCCACATTCAGGCGATCGGCAACCCACTGCTTGCGCGCGGCAAGCGGCTGCGTCTGTGCGACGAGCAGGGTGCCGAGGCGCTCGCCCTGAGCGAGGCGCAGCAGCACGTCGGGTTCGCGCCCGGAAGCAATGATTGTGTGGGCTCCGCTGCGAGCGGCGCGCTTGGCCGCCTGCACCTTGGTGAGCATGCCGCCTTGCGCGATTCGGCTGCCGGCGGCCCCGGCGATCTCCTCGAGCCGCGGATCGCCGGCCAGTGCTTCCGCGACGAGCTTCGCGCCGGGATGGTGACGCGGATCCGCGTCGAAGAGGCCCTCCTGGTCGGTGAGGATGACGAGCGCATCGGCTTCGACGAGATTCGTCACCAGCGCGGCGAGCGTGTCGTTGTCGCCGAAGCGGATCTCGTCGGTGACCACGGTATCGTTCTCGTTGATCACCGGGATGACGCCGAGCCCAAGGAGCGTACGCAGCGTGGAGCGCGCGTTCAGATAGCGCTGCCGGTCGGCCATATCGGCATGGGTCAGGAGCACCTGCGCCGTCGAGAGGCCGTGATCGCGAAAGCAGGACTCGTAGCATTGAGCGAGCCCCATTTGACCGACGGCCGCGGCCGCCTGCAGCTCGTGCATCGAGTGGGGCCGGCGCGACCAGCCGAGGCGCTGCATCCCTGCGGCGATCGCACCCGAAGAAACCAGGATGCAGCGCTTGCCGCTTTGGTGCAGGCTCGCAACCTGCGCCGCCCAGCGCGCGATCGCCTGCACGTCCAGCCCGCGACCCTCGTTCGTGACGAGCGAGGACCCGACCTTGATGACCAGCGTGCTCGCGCTCGCGACCGGGGCCAGGGTCATGGGGCTGTCGCCACACGCTTCGCGTCGCGCCGGGCACGCGGTGCGTTTTCCCTGCCAGCGGCGATGAAGCGGTACGCTTCGGCGCAAACGGCGCGGCAACCTTCGCCGGTAAGCGCAGAGATCTGGAACGACGGGCGCGTCCAGCGCAGCGCGCGCAGGATCTTGCGGATGCGCTGGTCGGCATCCGAAACGAGGTCTGCCTTGTTGAACACGAGCCAACGCGGCTTGCGGTAGAGGGTGGCGTCGAACTTCTTCAGTTCCTCGGCGATTGCGCGCGCATCGCGCGCCGGATCGGCACTCTCGTCGAAGGGCGCAAGATCGACTAAATGCAGCAGCAGCTTGGTGCGGCCGAGGTGGCGCAGGAACTGGTGGCCGAGTCCGGCGCCTTCCGCGGCACCCTCGATGAGCCCCGGAATGTCAGCAACCACGAAGCTCGCGGAAGGGCCGATCCGCACGACGCCGAGAGAAGGGTTGAGTGTCGTGAACGGGTAGTCCGCCACTTTCGGACGGGCACTCGACACGGCGCGAAGAAACGTGGACTTGCCGGCATTCGGCAGGCCGAGCAGCCCGACGTCGGCGAGGACCCGCAACTCGAGCGCAAGCACGCGGCTCTCGCCCGGCTCGCCCCGCGTGAACTGGCGCGGCGAGCGGTTCACACTGGACTTGAAATGAAGGTTGCCCAATCCGCCCCGGCCCCCTTTCGCTATGAGCGCTCGCGCGTAATCCTTGTCGAGGTCGGCAATCGGGTCCCCGTTCTCGGCGTCGCGGATGATCGTGCCGACCGGCACCCGCAGCTCGATGTCGGCGCCGGAATGGCCGTACTGATCCGCGCCCCGGCCGCTCTCGCCGCCTTTCGCGCGATGGATCCGTGCAAACTGGTAATCCACCAGCGTGTTGATGTTCCGGTCGGCCACCGCCCAGATGCTGCCGCCACGGCCACCATCTCCCCCGGAGGGGCCGCCGCGTGGAACGAACTTTTCGCGACGGAACGCCGCACTGCCGTCGCCGCCCTTGCCGGCGTGGACGTGGATGATGGCTTCGTCGATGAATTTCATGGACTGAAAAGCAAAAGCCCTATCGACTCCGATAGGGCTCTTGAACGGAGTCGAGGATCGGGGCTTACGCCGGCACGATCCGTACCGTCTTGTTGTTGTTCGCGCCTCCGGCCCCGTACTCCACCTTGCCGGAAACCTTGGCGAACAGCGTGTGGTCCCTGCCCATGCCTACGTTGGCACCCGGATGCACCACGGTGCCGCGCTGTCGCACCAGGATCTGTCCGGCATTGACGCGCTCGCCGCCATAGGCTTTCACGCCCAGGCGCTTGGACTGGGAATCCCGGCCGTTGCGCGAACTTCCGCCTGCCTTCTTGTGTGCCATGCCGTTACCCCTGAGCCACGATGTCGTCGATGCGCACTTCGGTGTACCCCTGCCGGTGCCCTTGCGATTTCTGGAAGTGCTTGCGCCGGCGCAGCTTGAAGATTCGCACTTTCTCGCCGCGCCCGTGCGCGACCACGGTCGCGTTGACCTTGGCCCCCGCGAGGAAGGGCGTGCCTACACGCACGCTTTCGCCTTCGCCGACCATTAGGACCTCGTCGAACGATACGGCCGCACCGACTTTCGCCGGCAGGCTTTCCACGCGCACTGATTCGCCGGACTGGACGCGATACTGCTTGCCGCCGGTCTTGACTACCGCATACATGGGAATTTCCTGCCCTGGATCCGCAAAGACTTGGAATTATAGGAGAATTCGCCTTCTCGCGTCAAAACTTCCGCATGCAGACCCCTACCTTTCTAGCGCCGGTCGCCGCCGGCCTGCAGCGCGTCGACGAAGTCATCCGCGCGCGGCTGGATTCGGACGTCGTGCTGGTGCGCCAGGTGGCCGACTACATCATCGCCGGCGGGGGCAAGCGCCTGCGCCCTGCGCTGCTGCTGATGGCGGCGGACGCGGCCGGATACCGCGGCGACGCCAAATTCGAGCTCGCAGCGGTGGTCGAGTTCATCCACACCGCGACGCTGCTGCACGACGACGTGGTCGACGAATCGCGGCTGCGCAGGGGGCGCGGAACAGCGAACGCCACATTCGGCAACGCCGCAGCCGTGCTGGTCGGCGACTTCCTCTACTCCCGCGCCTTCCAGATGATGGTCGGAGTCAGCAGCATGCGGGTGATGAGCGTTCTTGCCGACGCGACGAACACCATCGCCGAGGGCGAAGTGCTGCAACTGATCAACTGTCATGACGCCAGTGTCGATGAAAAGCGATATTTGGAGGTGGTTCGGCGAAAGACCGCGAAGCTGTTCGAGGCGGCGGCGCGGCTGGGCGGTGTGCTCGGCGGAGTCCCGCCCGAGGTAGAGCAGGCGCTCGCGGCATACGGCATGCACCTCGGAACCGCATTTCAGCTGATCGACGACGTGCTGGATTACTCCGGCGATGCGGCGACGATCGGCAAGAGCCTGGGCGACGATCTTGCCGAAGGAAAGCCGACGCTGCCGCTGATCCGCGCGATGGCCAACGGCACAGCCGCCGAATCGGCGATCGTGCGACGTGCCATCGTCGAAGGCGGGCGAGACCACTTTGCGCGCGTGCTTGAGGCGATCCGCCGCAGCGGAGCGCTTGACTACGCGCGTGCTGCGGCAGGGAGGGAAGCGGAAGCGGCGCAGCTGGCGCTCGGGCCGCTCGCAGCATCGGCGGCGAGGGAATCTTTGCTAGAATTGGCCGCCTTTTCCGTGACGCGCACCAGCTAGAAGCGCGCCGCGGCCTTCCCTCGGGGTGTAGCTCAGCCTGGTAGAGTACTGCGTTCGGGACGCAGGAGTCGCTGGTTCAAATCCAGTCACCCCGACCAACCTTCTCGCTTTCTTTGCCGGTTTCGCCGTACGCCGCAATAATGGCGCATGGGCCGCATCCTGCTGCTGATCCTCGCGTTGTTTGTCCTCATCTGGCTGGTGCGCGGCTTGCTCGTCGCGCGCAAGCGCGCGGAGCCGCCGCAGGCGCCGGGCCCGGCGCAGGCCGAGCTCGTCACCTGCGCCCACTGCGGGGTGAATCTGCCGCGTGCCGAATCGCGCAGCGCCGGCGGGCTTCACTACTGCAGCGAGGAGCACTGGCGCCTCGGGCCGCGGGAAAAGCGGTGAACGCGGCGCCGCGCTACGGCGGATTGTTCGGCAGCGATCCCGGCAAGCCCGAATCGTTCTGGATCTCGCTGCGCTACTTCAACCTGTACCGCATCGCGGTCGCAGCGCTCTTTCTTGGCGCCGGCTGGATCTACAGCGACACGTTCATCAACCTGGGCACACACCGGATGGACCTGTTCCGGGCCGTGTGCGGTGCGTACCTCGCTTTCGGGGTTGCGTTCCACGTGGGGCTGCGGGCCTGGCGCGACCGGTTCAATCTGCAGCTTTCGCTGCACGCGTTCGCCGACATCGTCGCGATCACGCTGCTGATGTTCGCGAGCGGCGGGATGCGCAGCGGTCTCGGCATCATGCTGCTGATCTCGCTGATCGGCGCGGCACTGGTTGCCCCGCGCAGACTCTCGCTGCTCTACGCGGCGCTTGCCTCGATCGCGGTGCTGCTGGAGCAGACCTACTGGGTACTCGCGGCGGACGCGTCCGAGGCGACGTACTTGCAGCCGGCGCTGTTCGCGATCGGGTGCTTCGCCTGCGCCGGCGTGACGAGCTGGCTCGCGCAACGCGTTTCGGCGAGCGAGCGCCTTGCCCGCGAGCGCGGCCAGGAGCTGGAGAACCAGATGCGCGTCAACCGGCTGGTGATCGCCGAGATGCAGGACGGCGTTCTGGTGCTGGACCGTGACGGGCATGTCACGCAGCACAACCCGCAGGCGCAGGTCCTGCTCGACGCCGAAGCGCTTGTCGGGATGGAGTGCGCGCGGATTGCCCCCGAGCTCGGAGACGCGTGGCGAGCCTGGCGTGAGCAGGGCGTCTGGAAAACCCCGGCCGACATCTATGTGCGCGGTCGGGACCTGAGGGTACGGCCCGCCGAGCCCGGCCGCAGCGAGGAGTTCACCGTCCTCTTCGTCGAAGACATGTCGCGCTCGCGCGAGCAGGCCCGCCAGCTCAAGCTTGCCGCGCTCGGCCGCCTCACGGCCAACATCGCCCATGAGATTCGCAATCCATTGTCCGCGATCAGCCACGCGGTGGACCTGATCGAGGACGAGCGCGCCGGGGGCGATCGCGAACGGCTGGGGCGGATCATTCGCGACAACACCCGGCGCCTCGACCGCCTGGTTTCGGACGTGATGCAGCTCAACCGCCGCGACCGCATCGCCGCGGAGCGGATCGACCTCAAGGCCTGGTTGCCGGCGTTCGTCGAGGACTTCGCGGCCAATGAATCGGTGCCGAGCCAGCGCTTCGCGCTCGATGCCGCGCGCGAGGTGGCGATCGAGTTCGACAAGGAGCACCTGCGCCAGGTGCTTTGGAATCTTCTGCGCAACGCCGTGCGCTACGCGAGCCTCGAAGCCTCCAGCGTGCGCATCGAGCTTCGCTCGCTCGCCCGTCAAGTAGAATTGAACGTCGTCGATAACGGCCCGGGCGTCGCACCCGAGCACCAGGCGCAGTTGTTCGAGCCCTTCTTCACCACGGACAGCAAGGGAACCGGCCTGGGCCTCTATCTGGCACGCGAGCTGTGTGCCGCCAACCGCGCCAGGCTGGAGTACGTGAACGATGTCCAGGGGGCCCATTTCAGGATGCTTTGCCGCGAGGCAGTGACATGAGGCGCGCCGAGCGCACCCCGACCGCGCGCGGCGGGCGGGTGCTGGTCGTGGACGACGAGCCCGATATCCGCGAGCTGCTCGAGCTTACGCTGGTCAAGATGGGTCTCGGAGTCGACACCGCGGGATCGGTCGGCGACGCCCGCGAGATGCTGAAGGACACGCGCTTCGATCTCTGCCTCACCGACATGCGCCTGCCGGACGGCGATGGCCTCGAGCTGGTGCGTCATATCGCGAGCCTGTCGCGCGACGTGCCGGTGGCGGTGATCACGGCCTACGGCAGCGCCGAGAATGCGGTCGCCGCGTTGAAGGCGGGCGCTTTCGATTACGTATCCAAGCCGATCGGCCTCGAGCAGCTGCGCGCGCTGGTGAAGTCTGCTCTTTCGCTGCCCGAGCGCGGCGACGTGGCGGGCGGGCCGACGCCGCTGCTCGGCGAGAGCGCGCCGCTGCGCGCGGTGCGCGACATGGTCGGCAAGCTCGCCCGCACCCAGGCCCCGGTCTACATCCTGGGCGAATCGGGCAGCGGCAAGGAACTGGCGGCGCGCCTGATCCACGCCCACGGCGCGCGCCGCGACCGGGCCTTCGTACCGGTCAACTGCGGCTCGATCCCGGACACGCTGATGGAGAGCGAGCTCTTCGGCTACCGCAAGGGAGCGTTCACCGGAGCCCAGGCCGACCGGGACGGGTTTTTCCAGGCGGCGCACGGCGGAACGCTGTTCCTCGATGAAGTTGCCGAGCTGCCCCTCTACACCCAGGTGCTGCTGCTGCGGGCGATCCAGGAGAAGCGGGTGCGCAAGGTCGGGGCGACGCAGGAGGAGCCCGCGGATGTGCGAATCATCTGCGCGACCCACCAGAATCTGGCGGCGCTCGTCGAAACCGGCCGCTTCCGTCGCGACCTCTATTACCGTATTAACGTGATCGAGTTGCGCATGCCGGCGCTGCGCGAATGCAGGGAAGACATTCCGGTCATCGCGGCGATCATCCTGGAGCGCCTCGCCCAGCAGAACGGCGCGCCCGTCCCGCCGTTGTCGGAGGCCGCGGTCGCCGAGCTTCTGCAATACGATTTTCCCGGTAATGTGCGCGAGCTGGAGAATACCCTGGAGCGGGCGGTCGCCCTGTCTACCGGGGAAGAGCTCCAGCCGGCCGATCTTGCGCTGCACCGCGTCGGCTCGGAGGCGGACATGATGTCCGAGAGCACGGCATTGGCGCCGGACCCGGTTCTCGACCGGCCGTTGCCCGCGTATCTGGACGGCGTGGAGCGAAAGGCGATCCTCGACGCCCTCGCGAAGACCGGCTTCAACCGAACCGCTGCGGCCAAGCTTCTGGGTATCACGTTTCGAGCACTGCGTTACCGCATGCAACGCCTGGGGATCCGTGAACCCGCCGCTGGCGGGCCGGGCGCTTGAGGCTCTTCAGCGCCAACGGGTTGCATCGCGGCGCAAGACAAGTTCCTTCGCCCAACTGCGACGATCGTCCCGCCGGCGCCGAGACGACGCTCGTCGTGCTGCACTCGATCAGCCTGCCGCCCGGGGAATTCGGCGGCGAGGCGATCGAGCAGCTGTTCACGAACCGGCTCGATCCGGCTGCGCATCCTGCATTCGAGGAGCTGCGGGCCCTGCGCGTGTCGGCGCATTTCCTGGTGCGTCGGGACGGCGAGCTGATCCAGTTCGTTCCCGTGCACCGGCGCGCTTGGCACGCCGGTGTCTCGCGCTGGCGCGGGCGGCAGCGCTGCAACGACTTTTCAGTCGGCATCGAGCTGGAGGGAACGCCGCAGCATGCGTTCGCCGATCCTCAATATGCGCAACTAGCGCGACTCGTGCGCGCGCTGCGCTCGGCGCTGCCGCTGCGCGAGATCGCCGCGCACAGCGACATCGCTCCCGGACGCAAGTCCGATCCCGGCGGCCGGTTCGACTGGTCGCGCCTTTTTTTAGCACTCGCCGCACGCTGAACGCGGCCGCGCGGCTTCGCGCGGCGCGAACGCGCTTGCAAATTTTCAAAGGCGCGCGTACATTTAGTTCCGATTTCGCGTTCGAGCACTAGATATAGTAGTTCGAGAGGGACCTTCGGGGGGGGAGGCGAGGGGTATGCAGATCGCGCA
>DASYPC010000396.1:0-17373 GCA_036007105.1 Burkholderiales bacterium
TGTTCGGCGCCTGGATCGCCCATCACCTGCAGCGTTCCGGACAGTCGGTAGTCCTGCTCGACGCCTACGGCGCAGGGAACAGCCGCGCGAGCTCCGGCGGCGAGTCGCGCATCATCCGGATGGGATACGGCGCCGATGAGATCTACACGCGCTGGGCGATTCGCTCGCTCGTCTTGTGGCAGGAATTCTTCCGCAATATCGAAGAGCCGCTCTTTCACCGGACCGGTGTGCTGTGGATGGCGCGTGAGGAGGATCCGTACTCACTGAATACGCTGCGGACGCTCGAAAGACTCGGCGTTCGATTCGAAAAACTGTCGCGGGTGGAGCTCGAGAAGCGCTACCCGCAGATCGATTTCGGTTCGGTGACCTGGGGAATTTTCGAGCCGGACAGCGGCGCGCTGATGGCGCGCAGGGCCGTGCAGCGGGTCGTGGAGCACGCGATTCGGATCGGGACTGACTATCGGGTCGAGGCCGTCGAGCCCCCGGCGGGTTCGCGGGTGAATTCCCTGATCACCCGAGGTGGAGAGCATATCGACGCGGCGAGCTTCGTCTTCGCGTGCGGCGCGTGGCTGCCCAAGCTGTTTCCCGACCTGCTGAAGGACCGCATCCATCCAACGCGCCAGGAAGTATTTTTCTTCGGGGTCGACCCGGGCGACCGCCGCTTTGCTCCGCCGCAGATGCCGACCTGGATCGACTTCGGGGATCAGGTCTACGGCATGCCGGACTTGGAGAACCGCGGCTTCAAAGTCGGACCGGACCGCCACGGGCCCGCCTTGGATCCGGACACGGGCGAACGAATCGTCAGCGCCGCAGGGCTCGCAACGGCGCGCAGGTTTCTCGCCCAGCGCTTTCCCGCGCTGCAGGATGCGCCGCTCGTGGAGACTCGCGTATGCCAGTACGAGAACACGTCCAGCGGCGACTTCCTGATCGACCGCCATCCGGCGTTCGACAACGTCTGGCTGGTCGGCGGCGGGTCGGGTCATGGCTTCAAGCATGGCCCCGCGGTCGGCGAGTACGTGGCATCGCGAATCCTGGAAGGCGGCGCGATCGAGCCGCGCTTTGCGCTGGCGGCCAAAGGTAAGGTACGCAAGCGCGAAGTATTCTGAGCGACCTTAGTCTCTTGAGGGAATGCGCATGTGCAGAAACATCAAGACGCTGTTCAACTTCGAGCCGCCGGTGACGGACGAGGAGATCCACGCGGCCGCGCTGCAGTTCGTGCGCAAAGTGAGCGGCTTTGCAAAGCCGTCGAAGGCGAACGAAGGCGTGTTCTTCGCGGCGGCCGACGACATCGCCGCGGTGTCGAGGAGGCTGCTGAACACGCTTGAAACAAATGCGCCGCCGAGGAACCGCGAGGAGGAGATCGCCAAGGCGCGGGCACGCGCTGCGCAGAGGTTTGCCTAGACCGTCTCCAGGTCCGGCGCGCCGAGCGTGCGCGCAAGCACGCGGTACACGGCCGGGTTGAATGCCAGGCCGATGTGGCTGCCCGGCACTTTCACGTTCTTCGCGCGAGGATCGCGCGCCAGCGCCGCCGGGTGACGCACGATCCGGTCTTCGGGGCTGTAGATCGCGGTCATTCGCACGGCGCCGGGAAGGCGTTCTCGCGCCATCGCGAGCGGCGAGCCGAGCGCGATGACGTGCCGCACCACGTGCGGCAGCCGTGCCGCGACCGAGCGCCCCTGGAGGCCTCCCATGCTGTGGCCGATGATCGTCACGCGCTGGCGGCTGCGCCGATGCTCGCGCTGGGCGATCTCGCCCAGCGCGTCGATCAGCTCGCGCGACCAGCCGGGATTGCGCTCGATCCCCGACTTCACCGGCGAGTATCCGTAGCGGCCGAGCCAGTCGCGAAGGGGCTGCAGGTATCCATCGCCCGCGAACAGGCCGGGCAGCACGAGCACCGGGCGTCCGTCGCCGCGCGGCACGCCCAAGCCCCAGTAGATCGGATCGGCGAGCAGCATGCCGAACTCGGTCATTGGGCGCAGTGCGGCCCCGGCCAGATCGGCAAGCGAAAAATCTCCCCTCGGGGCCATCAGGGATTAATGGTGGCGCGACCCGTGGAAATCAAGCTCCGCGCTCAGTTCCCGGCCCAGACGTCGAGCACGTAGCGGTTCTGGCTGGTCAGGTCGGCGAGCCAGCGCTCGGCGCCGGCTTCGTCGGTGCGCGTCTGCGTGCGGTACATCTCGCCGAGCGCGCGCCGCACGTCGGGCTCCATCTTGCTGCCGTCGCCGCAGACGTACACCTTCGCGCCCGCGTCGAGCAGCTTCCACACCTCGCGCCAATGCTCCTTGATCAAGTCCTGCACGTAGGTCTTCGTGCCGTCCATGCGCGAGCACGCGACGTAGAGCTGCGTGAGGCCCTGCTTCGCGTACGCCTCCAGCTCGTCGCCGTAGAGGTAGTCCTGCTGGCGGTGGCGGCATCCGAAGAACAGGATCGCGTCGCCGAGCTCTTTCCCTTGCGCCTTCAGCGCGGCGCGCTCGCGCAGGAACCCGCGGAACGGCGCGAGCCCGGTGCCCGGGCCGATCATGATGATCGGCCGCCACGGATCGTCCGGCAGGCGGAATCCCGCAGTCGTCTCCTTGACGAACGCATGGATCACGCTGCCTTCTGCCTGGCGGCGCAGGAACGTCGAGCACACGCCCTGGTAGGTGCCGCGGCCGGAGCGCGCCGGTCCTTCGACGACCGCCACCGTGATGCTGCAGCGGCCCTCATCCGCGAGCGGCGACGACGAAATCGAGTAGTAGCGCGGCACCATCAGCGGCAGCATCTCGAGATACGCGTTGAACGGCAGCTCGCACGCGGGAAACTCTTCCAGCAGGTCGAGCACGGACTTGCGCTTCTTCGACACTTCCGCGCGGTAGAGCGCCATGCCCGCCTCGTCGCTGCCGGAGAGCGCCGCGAGCTTCGGCTTCGTGACCGGGCAGCGCGTGTGCTCGGCGAGCGCGGCGATCTGCTTGCGCGTCGCGACCTGCTGCAGCTCGACATGGCTCGCGAGGAGCCGCTGCACGGAGATCGTCTCATCGACCGGCAGGAACGCCTTGCGCCCGCCGCTCGCCTGCATCCGCACGTGCGTGTCGCGCTCGAACCCGAAGCGGTTGAGCACGCGCTCGACGAGCGCTTCGGCGTTCCCCGGAACGACGCTCAGGTGATCGCCCGCGCGATAGCTCAAGCCAGCTGGAAGCTTGACCTCGATGTGGCGCGTCGAGCGTTCCGAGGGATTGGTCCCGCCGGTGTTTTGCAGCTCGCGATTGAGGCTCACCTCCATCGCCATCGCGCCGGTGGCCGCGACCAGCGGATTCGCCTGCGGGGCGGGCACGATCTCGATCGAGTAGAGCGGCTCGGCCTTTTCCGTGCGGCTCAAGTCGACGTCGATCGCGAGCGCCTGCGTGACGCTTTCCCACAGGCGCTCGGACCAGGCCTGGAACTGGCCGTCGAGATCCTCGCGCGCGTCGCCTTCGCCGCGTGCATAGATGCGCCGGGCGCCGAGCGCTTCCAGCCGCTCGTCGATCGCGCGGGGAATCGACTGGTACGTCGACGACCAGTCGCGGTTGCCGCAGCCGAACACGGTGTACTTGATCCCTGCGAGCGAACCCGCGGCAGCGCCTTCGCGTACCCAGCGCAGAAAGCTCGCCGCGTTGTCCGGCGCGGCGCCGTTGTACGAGCCGGTGACGATCGCGAGCGCCACCTCCTTGGGCAGCCGTCCCGCATAGTCGTCGAGCGCCGCGAGCGTCGAGGTAAAGCCGTTCCGCTCGCCCGCTTCCGCGATCTGCCGGGCGAACTCTTCCGACGTGCCGAGGTTCGAGCCGAAGAGCACGAGGAGCGGCGTGCCATGGGCCGCCACTGCCGGACTCGCTGCAGGTGTCGCCACCGCGCTCGCCGCCGCCGTCGGGCGCTTCATCCCCTTGCGCGAGGAGTCGTCGCGCAGCCGCACCTTCATCTTCAAGCCATCGGGCTTGAGCGTCAGGGTCTCCTTGACCTTGAGCTTGTAGCTCGTGTGATCGAGCAGCCTGAACCGCTGCAGCATCATGCCAACCACGAGCGCAGCCTCCTGCATGGCGAACTGGCGGCCGATGCACGCGCGTTGCCCATTGCCGAACGGCTTGTACGCATTCGGCGGCAGCGTGCTTTCCGCGTCGCGCGCGAAACGGTCGGGATCGAACGTCTCGGCCTGCTCGCCCCAGACCGCCGGGTCGCGATGCAGCATCGGCGCGAGCAGCAGGATCGTGTGCCTGCGCTTCAGCTTGTACTGGCCGCCGATCACCGTATCCTGCAGCGGCGCGAACGCGTACGCGGCCGCGGTCGGCCAAAGGCGCAGCGACTCCTTCAGGACCTGCGAGATGTAGCTGAGCTGATTGACCTGCGCGAAGGTCGGCTTGACCGTCGGGTCGGGCCCCAGCACGCGGTCGACCTCCTCGTATGCGCGTGCGAGCACGGCAGGGTTCTTCAGCAGGAAGTACGTCGTGAAAGAGAGCATGCCGCTGGTCGTCTCGTGTCCGGCAATCAGGAACGTATTGCACTGGTAGCGGATGTTGACGTCGTCGAGCCCCTCGCCGGTCTTCTTGTCGACGCCCGAGAGCATGTAATCGAGCAGGTCCGATTTGCCCTTCCTCTTTGCGGCGCCGCCCCTGCGTCGCTCGCGGATGATGCCGTCCACCATCTCGTTCATGTAGCGCACGTCGCGCTCGAGCTTGCGCTGCTGGTCCTTCTTGATGAACGTCTCGAGCGGCAAGCCGCGCGTCTTCATGGTGGTCTCGAGCGTGGTGATCATCGCGTCGACGAGCGGGTGGTTGCCCTCGCGATAGAACGAATTGAAGCGGTAGTCGAAGCCGCACAGGCCGATCGTGTCGAGCGTCAGGCGCGTCATGTCGTCGGCGACGTCGATCTCGTCCTCCGCGGTCAGGCGCTCCCACTTGAGCATCATCTGCTCGGCGATGTCGAGCATCATCGGGTGGTAGCTCTGCATCGCGCGGTGACCGAACGTCGGCAGCAGGATGCTGTGCGCCTTGGACCAGTTCGGCATCTGCGTGTCAGCGGTGAACAGCGCATCGCCCCCGATGACGCGCAGCCTGCGCAGCGTGCCGCGCGTGGTCTTGTCGAAGCGCTTCTCGTCGCACAGCTCGTCGACCAGCGCCTGGCCCGAAACGATGACCAGCGGGCTGCCCATCATGTCGAGCCAGAAGATCGGTCCCAACTCCCGCGCGAGCCGCATCATGTCCTGGATCGGAGCGGTCGTGCCGAGCGAAAGCAGGTTGCCGAGGAACGGGGTCTTGGGCGGATGCGGGATCGGATGAAGGGGATTCTTGGCCGCCATGTTGTGGTTACCCCTTTGCGCCCGCGAACCGGCGTTGCAGCCAGTCGAGCATCAGGCGATTCAACTCTTCAGGTTTCTCCTGCTGCGTCCAGTGTCCGCACTCGCGAATCATGTGCATCTCGAGGTCCGAGCAGAGCTCCGGCATGTGCTTCGCCATGTCGGGCGGCAGCGCCGCGTCCCATTCGGCGGTGATCATCAGGCACGGCAGCGAGATCGGACGCGTGCTGACTTCGGGAAAGCGCGCGGCGTTGCGGTCGACGTTGCGGTACCAGTTGATGCCGCCGCGAAAGCCGCGGCCCGCGTACGCCTTCTCGTAGACGTCGATCTCTTCGGCGCTGAGCAGCGGCGCGCCACGCGGCGTCATCGTCTCCAGCCGGCGGAACGGATTGAAATCGCCTCCTGCCTTTCCGGCCTGGACGAGGCTCGCGCGCATCGGCGCGCCGCGGACCATCATCTTCTCGAACACGAGCCGCGGATGGCGATCGAGCACCGCCTCGGCGACCCCCGGCTGCTGGAACCACAGGATGTAGAGACGCTCGTCCTCGGAAAACGCCTTGCGCAGGCGCTCGGTGGTAGGGAATGGGACGTAGGGCGTATTGACGCCGATCGCGCCAAGGCAGCGATCCGGATGCATCACCGGCATCGCCCACGAGACGAAGCCGCCCCAATCGTGCCCTGCGAACACTGCGCGCTCGATCTTGAGCACATCGAGCAGCGCTGCGAGATCGCCGGTCAGATGCTCCATTCCGTACGCCTCGACGGCGTCCGGCGCGTCGCTCCCGCCGTAGCCGCGCTGGTCCGGCGCGATGACGCGAAATCCGGCTTCGGAGAGCGCGCGGACCTGATGCCGCCAGGAATACGCGAGCTCGGGGAAACCGTGGCAGAGCACGACCGCCGGGCCCTGCCCCGCTTCGTGAACCGACAGCGCGACTCCGCGACCCGGCAGAGGAATGCGGCGAGCGGAAGGGAAATTTTCCATTGGAGACGGACCGGTTGCGAGGGCGCACTCTACCGCGCGCGCGCAGCGAGCGTAAAGGCCCATGGGCAAAGAGGATAAAATCCGCGCGAGGAGGGAATCCCCCGTGGAAAAGATCTGGCTCAAGAGCTACCCCAAAGGCGTGCCGGCGGAAGTCAACGTCAATGCCTACCGCTCGGTTGCGCACCTGTTCGACGAGAACATCAACAAGTACCGCAAGCGTCCCGCCTACATCTGCATGGGCAAGACGATCACGTTCGACGACGTCGACCGGCTCTCGCGCAGCTTCGGCGCATGGCTGCAGTCGAAAGGTCTCGCCAAGGGCGCGCGCGTCGCGGTAATGATGCCCAACGTGCTGCAGTACCCGGTGGCGGTGTTCGGCATCCTGCGCGCCGGGCTGACCGTCGTGAACGTCAACCCGCTCTACACGCCGCGCGAGCTGGAGCACCAGCTGAAGGACTCCGGCGCCGAGGCGATCGTCATCCTCGAGAATTTCGCGACCACGCTGGAGCAGGTGCTCGGCAAGGCGCCGATCAAGCACATCGTGGTCGCGAGCATGGGCGACCTGCTCGGAGTGAAGGGCTTCATCGTCAATTTCGTCGTGCGCAACGTGAAAAAAATGGTTCCCGCGTACAAGCTCGCCGGGGCGGTCCGCTTCAACGCCGCGCTCGCCGAAGGCGCTGCGCTCCAGCTCAAGCCCTCGGACGCCGGGCCCGACGACATCGCGTTCCTGCAGTACACCGGCGGCACTACCGGCGTCTCCAAGGGTGCGATGCTCCTGCACCGCAACGTGCTCGCCAACATGGAACAGGTCTCGGCGTGGTTCGGGCCGGTGCGCGACGAGAACGACCCGCACGTCATGGTCGCGCCGCTGCCGCTCTATCACATCTATGCGCTCACCTGTAATTGCCTGTTCATGCTGAAGGACGGCGGCTGCAACCTGCTCATCCCGAACCCGCGCGACATTCCGGGATTCATCCAGGAACTCAAGAAGAATCGCTTCACCGCGATCAGCGGCCTCAACACGCTCTACAACGCGCTGCTCAACCACCCGGAGTTCTCGAGCATCGACTTCTCGCACCTGCGGCTGTCTTCCGCGGGCGGCATGGCGATGCAGAAGGCGGTCGCCGATCGCTGGCACAAGGCGACCAAGGTGCCGATCCTCGAGGGCTACGGGCTGACCGAGACTTCGCCGGTCGCCACGACCAACCCGGTCGACCTGAAGGAATTCACCGGCACGATCGGGTTGCCGGTGCCCAACACGACGATCACGATCCGCGACGACAACGAGACCATCCTGGCGACCGGCCAGGTCGGCGAGATCTGCATCGCCGGGCCGCAGGTGATGAAAGGCTACTGGCAGCGGCCCGAGGAGACGGCGAAAGTGATGACGAAGGATGGCGCGTTCAAGACGGGCGACATCGGCGTCATGGACGAGCGCGGCTACGTGAAGATCGTCGATCGCAAGAAGGACATGATCCTCGTCTCCGGATTCAACGTGTACCCGAACGAGCTCGAGGACGTGGTGGCAGCGTGTCCCGGCGTGCTCGAATGCTGCGCGATCGGCGTGCCGGACGAGAAATCGGGCGAGGTGCCCAAGGTATTCGTGGTGAAGAAGGATCCGGCCCTCACCGAAGAAAAGGTGATGGAGTACTGCCGCAAGAACCTGACGGGCTACAAGATCCCCCGCTACATCGAGTTCCGCGCCGACCTGCCGAAGACCAACGTCGGCAAGATCCTGCGCCGCGCGCTGCGCGACGAGGAGCTGAAGAAGAAGTAGGAAAGGAGATGGCCATGGATCACCTTAGCGGGATGGACGCCTCGTTCCTGCACCTGGAAACGCCCGAGACGCCGATGCATGTGGGCAGCTTGATGCTGCTCGAGCTGCCGCAGGGTTACGAAGGCGACTTTTACGAAGACGTGAAGTCGATGATCGGCAAGCGCCTGCACCTATGCTCGGTGCTGCACCGCAAGCTCGCGCAGATGCCCTTCGGGCTCGCCGAACCGGTGTGGATCGAGGACGACGACATCGACCTCGACTTCCACGTGCGCAGCGTCACCTTGCGCCGCCCGGGCACGATGGCGCAACTCGATCAGCTCGTCGCGCGCCTGCATTCGACGCTGCTCGACCGCAGCCGCCCGCTGTGGGAGATGATCGTGATCGACGGTCTCGAGAATGGACAGGTGGCCTTCTATTCGAAGGCACACCACAGCGGCGTGGACGGCAAAGCGGGCGTCGAGCTCGCGAAGGTGCTCTACGACGTCTCGGCGGAGATCCGCGAGGTGCCGCCGCCGCGGCGCGCGCGCGGCGGTCAAAGCTACCAGCTCGGCGTCGCCGAGCTGCTGCAGGCGGCGGTCGAGAACTCGGCGCAGCAATATCTCAAGCTCGCCCAACTGCTGCCGACCGCAGCGAAGGCGCTCGGTTCCGCGGGCAGTGTCCTCGCCGCGCGCAGTACCGTCAGGACAGAGCGACCGCTCGACCTGGGACTCGCGCCGAAGACGATTTTCAACGTCTCGATCACCAATCAGCGTTCCTACAGCACGCTGTCGGTGCCGCTTGCCCGTCTCAAGGCGCTCGGCGCGCGCGTCGGCGGCACGGTCAATACGGTGGTCATGGCGATGTGCAGCAGCGCGCTGCGCCGCTTCCTGAAGGAACGCAACCTGCTGCCGAAGCAGTCGCTGATCGCCATGGTCCCGGTGAGCCTGCGCGCCGCCGAAGACGATTCGATGAACAACCAGGTATCGGCGATCCGCGTGGATCTTGCGAGCGAGATCGATGACCTGCCGGCCCGCTTCAAGGCGATCCACGCATCATCCGAGGCGGCCAAGGCGGTGGTGAGGGAATTGAAGCCCGTGCTCGGCCTGGATATCCCGGTGACGGGCTCGCCTTGGCTCATGACGGGGCTTGCCTCGTTGCTCGGCCGCACCGAGCTGGCGGCGCGCCTGCCGTCGGTCGGCAACGTGGCGATCTCGAACGTTCCGGGCCCGCCGATGCCGCTGTACATGGCGGGCGCGCGGATGGTGCATTACTACCCGGTTTCGATCCCGTACCACGGCATCGGGCTGAACATCACGGTGCAGAGCTACGCCGGCTCGCTCGAATTCGGTCTCACCGCGTGCCGGCGCGTTCTATCGCAGGAAGAGTCGTACGAGCTGGTCGGTTATCTGAAAGACGCGCTGCAGGAGATCGATGCGCTGCCCTCGGTCCAGGGGCCGGCCGCCGAAGCCGCGACCGTGCGCGCCGAGCCTCGGCAGATCGCGCCAGAGAAACCGCTTGAGGCAGCACCGAGGGAGACGCCGTGAACCCAGCCCAGGCGCAACACGGCGGCCACCGCGTCTACTCCGCCGACGACGAAAGGCTCTTCGCCAAGGTCAGCTGGCACCTGCTGCCGTTGCTGATCGCCTGCTACATCGTCGCGTTCCTCGACCGCATCAACATCGGCTTCGCGCAGCTGCAGATGAAGCAGACGCTGCCGTTCAGCGATGCGGCGTACGCGTTCGGCGCCGGCGTGTTCTTCATCGGCTACTTCCTGTTCGAGGTGCCGAGCAACCTGATGCTCGAGAAAATCGGCGCGCGCAAGACGCTGCTGCGCATCATGTTCCTGTGGGGTCTCTGCGCCGCGGGAATGATGCTCGTCGAGACGACGACGTCGTTCTACATCCTGCGCTTTCTGCTCGGCGCGTTCGAGGCCGGCTTCTTCCCCGGCATCATCCTCTACCTGACGTACTGGTATCCGGCGGCGCGGCGCTGCAAGGCGATCGCGATCTTCATGACCGGCACCACGATCGCCTACCTGATCGCCGGGCCGTCGTCGGGCGCGATCATGAAGTACATGAATGGCCTGGGCGGCTGGCACGGCTGGCAATGGCTGTTCGTCGTTCAGGGGCTGCCGGCCTCGGTGCTCGGCATCGTCGCCTTCTTCTACCTCAAGGATAAGCCGGAGGGCGCGAACTGGCTGACGCCGGCCGAGAAGGCGTCGCTGCGCAACCACCTCGACAACGACGCGCACGTCGTCGAGACCGCGTCGCACGGGTCGCTGTGGGGACTGATTCGCGATCCGAAGATCTACACGATGTCGATCGTGTATTTCCTGCTGCTCGGCGCAACCTACACGATGGTGTTCTGGGTGCCGACGCTGATCAACGGTTGGGGCATCAAGGACGTGGGGTTGATCGGCCTTCTGGCTGCGCTGCCGGCGCTGTTCGGCATCGCCGGCATGGTGCTGATCGGCCGCAGCTCCGACAAACACCTGGAGCGGCGCGCGCATTTCATCTTTTCGGTGGCGCTCTGCGCGGTGGGCCTCGCGACCACGATCTTCGCGCAGGGCAGCCTGGTCGGGTCGCTCGCGGGACTGTGCGTGATGGCGATCGGCCAGGCGGCGGCCACGCCGGTCTTCTTCTCCGGAATCAGCGAATACGTCCCGAAGGAAACGGCGGCCGGCGGCATCGCACTGGTCAGCAGCCTGGGCAACCTCGGCCCTGCGGTGATGCCGACGATCACCACCTGGCTCAACACGACCACCGGTACGCCGGTGAACAGCATGTACCTGGTGATCGCGCTGTATGTGATGGCGGGAGCGATCCTGGGCTACGTGATGCGGCCGGTCGCCGCCGTCCCGCGGCTGGCGCCGGCGTAAGGCGAAAACCCAGCGCTCGTTACTTCGGCGGCTGCATCAGGTTCCTCAGATCGGCGAGGTTCTCGTGAAAGCGCTTCTGGATCACCTCCCACGCCTGCGCCTGCGACTTCTGCGCCATCTCCGCGAGCTCGCGCATGTTCGCGAACGCTTTGCCGAAGGCCTTTTGCGCGAGCTCAGTCTGCTGCGCCAGGTTCGCGCTATCCCGGCCGGCCGCCTGCGACAGCGCCGCCTGCCACTCGGCCATTGTCTCCTGCAGGATCTCGGTCTGGCGCCGCGCGAGTTCCTGCACCCCGGCGTACGCCGCCTGGTTCGCTTGCGCGAGCGCCTCGATGTCCTTGCGTTGCCCTTCGACAATCCGGCTCACATCGACGCCGGGCACCTTGAACTGCTCCATCAGCTTGGCGATGTCGGGAAACGGGTTTTTCAAAGGATCAAAACCGGTGTTCGTCATGTCCTGCTCCTTTCGTGGGTGGTTTTTGCACTCTCCCCGTCTCTGTGAGGATCCGGATACATCGGCGCCGGCGCACTGGCGCGATCGAACGGCCGCCACTCGCCTTCACGCTGCGCCAGACGGTCCGCGACCGCATACAGCGCGGCCGCGTTGTGCCCAAGCCCGCTATGGCTACCTTCGACCTCGATGTTTTCCGCGAGTGGACCTTCCTGCTCAATGCAGTTCTGCCAGGCGACAATGCCGTCGCTGCGGCTGTAAATTGACGTCACCGGCACCGTAAGCGCGGGCAGCGCAGCGGTTTGCCTGCTCAGATCCTCCACTTCCTTCCCGCTCACCAGCTCGAACAAGCGCCAGACGTTGCTCGCCCTGGGGTTGCCCGTGAACGGACTGCCCAGCGAGATCACTAGGCGCACGTCTTCGGGCGCCTTGCGCGCGAGCCGGCGCGCATAGCTTCCGCCCAGGCTCCAGCCGACCAGGCTCACTTTGCGGTTATAGCGCTGCCTCAGCTCGCGCAAGCGCCCGAGCATCCGTTCCTCGACCCCCTCGCGAGGACCGAGGTTGGTTCCCTGTTCCCAGCCGTGGACCGAGTAGCGGCAGTTCGCGAGGAACGTACGCAGCGGGAGCGTCGAGACGTCGCTTGCGAGCAACCCCGGTAACACCAGCACGGGATGACCGTCGCCACGCGGCGCGGTACGCAGCCACGGGAGCAGCGCAAAGAAGGCTCCGAATTCCAGGATCGAACGCGCTTCGAGCAGCAGCAGCTCTCTCGAAGGAGGCAGGATTTTCTCCGGATCGGCCTGCATTGAATCGTTGCTCGGGCTACGCAGCTTTGAAGCGGACGAAAAGAGAATTCCGTATCGATGGAAAAAGGCGAGCAGGGGCGAGCGCACTGTACCGCGCGCGCCATCGAGCGTAAAGACCCTCGCGCAAAGAGGATAGAATCCGCGCGACCAGGAGCCCAGGAAAGTCTGACGAAGCCCGCCTCCACATGGGCGCCGCTCGGGCGCCCCGTGTACCGCATGCTGTGGGCGACGTGGCTGACGTCGAACGTCTGCATGTGGATGAACGACGTGGCAGCCGCCTGGCTGATGACGTCGCTGTCGAACGCCCCCGTCCTGATCGCGCTGGTGCAGTCCGCGGCCACGCTGCCGGTATTCCTGCTCGGCGTGCCGAGCGGCGCGCTCGCCGACATCATCGACCGGCGCCAGTACTTCATCGCCACGCAGTTCTGGGTCGCCACGGTCGCGATCGTGCTCTGTCTCACCGCGCTCACCGGGGTCTTGAGCGCGCCCCTGCTGCTCGCACTTACGTTCGCCAACGGCATCGGCCTCGCGATGCGGCTGCCGGTCTTCGCGGCGCTGATCCCGGGGCTCGTCTCGCGCGAAGAGCTGCCGAATGCGCTCGCGCTCAACGGCATTGCGATGAATGCCTCGCGCATCATCGGCCCGCTCATCGCGGGCACGCTGATCTCGGCCGCCGGCAGCGCCTACGTGTTCGTGCTGAACGCAATCCTTTCGGTCGCTGCCGGGATCGTGCTGCTGCGCTGGCGGCGCGAGCAGAAAGTCAGCACGCTGCCGGCCGAGCGCTTCTTCGGCGCGATCCGCACCGGCGTGCAGTACGTGCGCCAGTCCCCCGTCATGCACGCGATCCTGCTGCGGATGGCGATGTTTTTCCTCGGCTCGCAGGCGCTGCTCGCGCTGTTGCCGCTGGTGGCGAAAGGCCTGCCCGGCGGAGGCGCTGGGACCTTTACCGTGCTGCTTGCCTCGATGGGGTCGGGCGCGATCGTCGCCGCGCTCTTCCTGCCGCGGCTGCGCGAGTTCATGACCCGGGACGAGCTGGTACGCAACGGGACGCTGCTGCATGCCGCGGCGACGCTCGCCGTCGCCTTTGCGCCGAGCGTCTATGTGGCCGCGCCGGCGATGCTGGCCGCCGGCATGGCGTGGATCTCGGTCGCCAACTCGATGACGGTCGCGGCGCAGATGGCGCTTCCCGATTGGGTGCGCGCGCGCGGCATGTCGATCGTGCAGATGGCCATCATGGGCGGCGCGGGCTTCGGCGCCGCGCTGTGGGGACAGGTCGCGACGCTCACCGATCTGCCGACGAGCCTGACGATCGCGGCGATCGCCGCCGGGATCGGGACCGTCGCCATGCGCCGCTTCAAGGTCGGCGGGCGCGCCGAAGAGGACCTCACGCCGGTCGGGTTGTGGAAGGAACCCGAGGTGGCGATCCCGCTCGAGCCCGACCAGGGGCCGGTGCTGATCACCGTCGAGTACCAGATCGACCCGGCGCGGGCCGGGGAGTTCGCCGACGTGATGCGCGAGAGCCGGCGCAGCCGGCTGCGCAACGGCGCGATCGCCTGGTGGCTGTTCAAGGACACGGCCGACCCGGGGCGCTACGTCGAATACTTCGTCGACGAGTCGTGGACCGAGTATCTGCGCCGCCACGAAAGGACGACCGCAGGGGATGTCGCGTTGCGCGAGCGGCGCGAGGCTCTTCATATCGGCGCGTCCCCGCCGCTGGTCGGACGCTTCATCGCCGAGCCGGTGCACGGCGACTGACCGCACGGCTACTCGTACAGCGTTTCGCGCGCCTTGCCGCGGAAGATCCGGTACGAGAGCGCGCTGTAGCCGATGATGAACGGCAGCACGATTGCTGCGCCCCACAGCACTACGGTGAGCGACGACGGGTGCGCCGCCGCATCCCAGATCGACAGCCGATCGATCACCACGTACGGAAAGAGGCTGTAGGCGAGTCCGAGAAACGCCAGCGCGAAGATTGCGACCGCATGCGCGAAAGGCGCCCATTCCCGGGCCGGTTCGCCGCGCCCGAGTCTTCCGGCCACGACCCAGAGGCGCAACCCCGCGGCGACGCTCGCCGCGGGCAGCAGCATCAGCCACAGCGTAGCGGGAAAGTCGAACCACTTTTCGCGCACTGTCTGGCTCACGAAGGGTGTCGCAAGGCTGACGAGCGCAACGCCGAGCGCGACCCAGAGAAGTCCCCAGCGCGCCCACGCCACCGCCTTGCGCTGCAGCGCGCCTTCCGTCTTGAGGATCAGCCAGGTCGCGCCGAGCAGCACGTAGCCGCCGCACAGCGCAGCGCCCACGACGAGCGCAAAGAACAGATAGCCGAATCCCGGCTCGAACCCGGTGATGTAGCGCCCGAGCATGATGCCTTGCGCGAGCGACGCAAGGAACGAGCCGAACCAGAAGAGCCAGTTCCACAGCTCGCGATGCCAGCCTTCGGCTTTCAGGCGGAACTCGAAGGCGACTCCGCGCAGCATCAGCCCGACGAGCATCGCGACCACCGGAAGATAGAGCGCCTGCAGAACGACGCCGTGGGCAACGGGAAACGCGACCAGCAGGATGCCGATCCCGAGCACGAGCCAGGTTTCGTTTGCGTCCCAGAACGGGCCGATCGAATTCACCATCCGGTTCTGCTCGCGCTCATCCGCGCCAGGAAGCAGCATGCCGACACCGAGGTCGAATCCGTCGAGAATGACGTAGGCGAGGATCGCCGCGCCCATCAGCAACGCGAAGACGAGCGGCAGATCGAGCGTCATGCCGCGCCCCTGACGAAGCCCTGCTGCGGGTGCGGCTCCGCTGCGCCCGCGCCTTTGCCCGCGAGATGCGTCAGCACCACCATGTACGCGACGAACATGACCGCGTACGTGATCCCGTAGGCCGTGAGACTTGCACCGAGCTGCGCTCCGGAAATCCGCCCCACCGCGTCCTCGGTGCGCAGCACGCCGGTCACCAGCCAGGGCTGGCGCCCGATCTCGGTGACGATCCAGCCGGCGAGCGTCGCGATCCAGCCGGAAAACGTGAACGCGGAGAAAACCCACAGCAGCCAGCGCGGCGCCGGCCGGCCGGCGCGCGTCAGCCATGCGCCCAGCCACGCAAGCGCGAGCATCGCTGCGCCCATGCCGACCATCAGCCGAAAGGCAAAGAACACCGGCGCGACCGGGGGCGTGCTCGCACCGAACGCGTCCAGCCCTTGCAGCTCGGCATCGAAGTCGTGCTTGAGAATGTAGCTTGCGAGCCGCGGCACCTGGATCGCGAAATCGTTGCGCTTTTGCTCCTCGTTCGGAATGGCAAAGAGCACCAGCGGTACGCCGTTCCCGGTCTTCCAGATCGCTTCGACCGCGGCAATCTTGGCCGGCTGGTGCTCCAGCGTATTCAACCCGTGCAAGTCGCCGACGAAGATCTGCAGCGGCGCGAGCAGTGCCGCGAGGAGCGCACCCGCGCGCAACGTGCGTCGCGCGGCCGCGTCCTTCGGCGCCTTCAGCAAGCGCCACGCCGAGAGGCCGGCGACGACAAACGAAGCGGTCAGGAACGACGCGAGCATCATGTGCGCGAGACGAAAAGGAAACGACGGGTTGAAGATCACGCGCAGCCAGTCCCCGGCGATCAGCGTTCCATCCGCGACGATGTGGCCCGTGGGCGTCTGCATCCAGGAATTGAGCGCGAGGATCCAGAATGCGGAGAGCGAAGTGCCGGCGGCGACGAGTACCGTTGCAAGGATGTGCAGCCACGCAGGCACCCGGTTCATGCCGAACAGCATCACTCCCAGGAACGTCGCCTCGAGAAAGAACGCGGTCAGCACTTCGTAGGCGAGGAGCGGCCCTGCGATGTTGCCCACCTTCGTCATGAAGCCGGGCCAGTTGGTGCCGAACTGGAACGACATCACGATCCCCGTCACCACGCCCATCGCAAAGGAAAGCGCAAAGACCTTGGTCCACAGCTTGAAGGTCGCGAGCCACGCCGCATCGCCGGTGCGCGCATACTGGAGCCGGAAGAAAACCAGAATCCAGGCGAGACCGATCGTCAGGCTCGGAAACAGGATATGAAACGCGATGTTCAGCCCGAACTGCGCCCGGGCGAGGATCAGCGTCTCATCCATTCATTTATTGGCGCAGTTCCGCTTGCGGCGCTTTCGCAGGCCGAGCTTCCGCCGGTACCGCCTCGCTCAGCTCGCGCAGTGCGTCGACGTGATATTCGGCGAGCTTGCGGATGTCGGGCACGGTGCGCCGGCACGCAGTAAAGCCGAAGTCGAGCGCCCCGCAGTAGCTCTGCACGGTGATGTTCAACCCGACGCCGTGGGTCGGGATCGAAACAGGATAGAGGGTGAGCAATTTCGAGCCGGCCAGATACAATGGCACCTGCGGACCGGGAACGTTGGAAATCGTCACGTTGGCCGCGGGCGGCAACTGGTCGGCGATCTTCGAGCGGCCGTAGAGCCCGATCAGCCCCTGCAGCAGGTACGGCGCACCGAACAGCGCGAAGTCGCGCGGCGCGACATCCTTGATGCGGCCGGTCACCTGCTTGGCGCTCGCGGACGAAACGTTGATCGCCTTCAGCCGCTCGAGCGGATCGGCGACGTCGGTTGCGATGCTGCACAGCATGCCGAACACCTGATTGTTCGTATCGGTGTTGCCGGGCTGGCGCAAAGACACCGGCACGAATGCAACCAGCGGTTGCTTCGGCAGATCGTGCTTGTCGTCGAGATAACGCCGCAGCGCTCCGCCGCAGATCGCCATCACCACGTCGTTCAGCGTGGTCCCGGTCTTCTTTGCGATACGCTTCGCTTCTGCCAGAGGCATCGAGCGTGCCGCGTAGATCCGCTGGCTGGTGATCGTGCCGTTGAGCGACGTCTTGGGCGCAATCAGCAGCTGCTGCGCGACCTGCGACAGCAGCGGCGCGCCGGGCGCCGGCGCAGCGAAGCCGGCAATCGTCTTCCATACGTCGGGGATCGCCTGGATCGCCTTGATCTGCTGGTTGAGGAAGTTGGTGTAGGCCGTGCCGAGCAGCATGGCGGGATCGAGCTGCTTGCTCGCAGTGCGCAGCTTCGCCGGCGGCGCATCGACCTGGCGCGGCTCCGGCGTCAGGTCGTACATCGCACTGTTGAGCGCCATTCCGGCGCCGCCGTCCACCGCGGCGTGGTGCATCTTCGTGTAGATCGCGACCTGTCCGTTCTGCAACCCTTCGATGACGTAGAACTCCCACAG
>DASYPC010000397.1:0-17388 GCA_036007105.1 Burkholderiales bacterium
AGGTCAAGGAAATCGCCGCGCGCAGCGAGCGGACCTGCATCCAGGACAAGTCGAAGGTCTTCAACACGGCCCGCGTCGAGGCGCTCGAGCTCGACAATCTCGTCGAGGCGGCGCTCGCGACGATCGTTTCAGCCGAGGCTCGCAAGGAATCGCGCGGCGCGCAGGCGCGCGCGGATTTTCCCGATCGCGACGACAAGAGCTGGATGAAGCACACCCTCTGGTACAAGGAAGGCAACCGGCTCGCGTACAAGCCGGTGCATTTGAAGCCGATCACGGTCGAATCGTTCGAACCCAAGGTGCGTACCTACTGATGAAACTCTCTATCTACCGCTACGACCCGGACAAGGACGAGCGTCCGTACATGAAGGACTACGAGGTCAAGCTTGACCACGCCGACCGCATGCTGCTCGATGCGCTCGTCAAAGTGAAGGAGCAGGACGATTCGATCGCTTTCCGGCGCTCCTGCCGGGAGGGCGTCTGCGGGTCGGACGCGATCAACATCAACGGCCGCAACGGCCTCGCCTGCATCACGCGTGTCGCGGAATTGCCCGAGCACGTCACGCTGCGCCCGCTGCCCGGCCTGCCGGTGATCCGTGACCTGATCGTCGACATGACGCAGTTCTTCCAGCAGTACCACTCGATCAAGCCGTACCTGATCAACCACGATGCGCCGCCCGAGCGCGAGCGGCTGCAATCGCCCGAGGACCGGGAGGAGCTGAACGGGCTGTACGAATGCATCCTGTGCGCGTGCTGCTCGACCGCGTGCCCGTCGTTCTGGTGGAACCCCGACAAGTTCGTCGGCCCGGCGGGGCTGCTCCAGGCCTACCGCTTCCTCGCCGACACGCGGGACCAGGCGACCAGCGAGCGCCTCGACAATCTCGAAGACCCCTACCGCCTGTTCCGCTGCCACACCATCATGAACTGCGTCGACGTGTGTCCGAAGGGACTCAACCCCACGCAGGCGATCGGCAAGATCAAGGAATTGATGGTCCGGCGCACCGTCTGAGTGCAACGCGGGCGGCGCCGCACACCGATGGAGCGGATCCGACGCGACCGGCTGATGTGGAAGTGCAGGCGCGGCCTGCTCGAGCTGGACCTGGTGCTCACGCAGTTCCTGGAGCGACAGGTGCCGGGCCTGTCGGGCGCCGAGCTTGCAGCATTCGACGAACTGCTCGATTATCCCGACACCGAGCTGTGGGACGTGGTGAGCGGCAGGAGCGAGCGCTTCGACCCGCGGCTGGGCGGGATCGTGTCGCGGTTGCGGGCAACGTAGAAAGGACGATGCTATGGACAAGAAAGCCTCTCTGAGCCTGCCCGATGGCAGGGCGATCGACCTGCCGGTGCTGACCGGATCGATCGGACCCGACGTGGTCGACATCCGCGCGCTCTACGGCAAGACCGGCGTGTTCACGTACGACCCGGGCTTCCTGTCGACCGCGAGCTGCAATTCGACGATCACCTACATCGACGGCGACGCCGGCGTGCTGCTGTACCGCGGCTACCCGATCGAGCAGCTCGCCCAGCATTGCGATTTTCTCGAGGTCTGCTACCTGCTGCTGAACGGCGAGCTGCCGAACGCGGCGCAGAAGGCCGAATTCGTCGACATCGTGATGCATCACACGATGGTGCACGAGCAGATCAACCGCTTCTTCACCGGCTTCCGGCGCGACGCGCATCCGATGGCGACCATGGTCGGCGTCGTCGGCGCGCTGTCGGCGTTCTATCACGATGCGCTCGACATCAACGACCCCGAGCACCGCACGATCTCGGCGTTCCGGCTGATCGCGAAGATGCCGACCATCGTCGCGATGGCGTACAAGTATTCGGTCGGCCAGCCGTTCATGTATCCGAAGAACGACCTCTCCTACACCGCGAATTTCATGCGCATGATGTTCGCGGTGCCGGCCGAGGAGTACAAGGTGAACGACGTGCTGGTGCGAGCGATGGATCGGATCTTCATTCTGCACGCCGATCACGAGCAGAACGCGTCGACTTCGACCGTGCGGCTTGCGGGATCGTCGGGTGCCAACCCGTTCGCGTGCATCTCCGCCGGCATCGCCTGCCTGTGGGGGCCGGCGCACGGCGGCGCGAACGAGGCGTGCCTCGAGATGCTGGAGGAGATCGGCGATGTGTCGAAGATCGGCGAGTTCATCCGCAAGGTCAAGGACAAGTCGAGCGGCGTGCGGCTGATGGGATTCGGCCATCGCGTCTACAAGAATCACGATCCGCGGGCGAAGCTGATGCGCGAGACCTGCCACGAGGTGCTGGGCGAGCTCGGATTGCACAACGATCGCCTCTTCAAGCTGGCACTCGCGCTCGAAAAGATCGCGCTCGAGGATCCCTATTTTGTCGAGCGCAAGCTCTACCCGAACGTCGACTTCTACTCGGGGATCGTGCAGCGCGCGCTCGGCATCCCGGTGTCGATGTTCACCTGCATCTTCTCGCTTGCGCGCACGG
Organism: Burkholderiales bacterium; assembly: GCA_036007105.1. GTDB lineage: Bacteria > Pseudomonadota > Gammaproteobacteria > Burkholderiales > SG8-39 > 2-02-FULL-66-14. The sequence continues at coordinate 2,458 of DASYPC010000397.1, forward strand.
TCGGCTGGATCGCGCAATGGCAGGAGATGATCTCCGATCCCGAGTACAAGATCGGGCGTCCGCGCCAGCTGTATCGCGGCGCCGCGCGCCGCGAGGTGACGCCGATCGCGCGGCGTTAGCGGCGCCGGAAGGAGAGCGACGATGCTGCGGCAGCTGCTGGGGAACTCCTACCTGTTCGGCGGCAACGCGCCGTTCATCGAGGAGCTGTACGAGCAATACCTCGCCAACCCGGGCTCGGTGGCGCACGAATGGCGCGAGTACTTCGACTCGCTGCAGGTCCTGCCCGGCGCTGGCGACGGCAAGGACGTGGCGCATGCGCCGGTGGTCCAGTCGTTCGTCGAGCGCGCGAAGGCGGGTGAGCTGGGCGCGCAGCCGCAGGTCGCTGCGGCTGCCGACGATCGCCTCGCGCTCGCGGCACTGCACCTCGTCATCGCCTACCGCATCACCGGGGCGCGCTGGGCGACGCTCGATCCGCTCAAGCGCCTGCCGCGGCCGCAGGTGCCCGAGCTCGAGCCCGCGTACTACGACCTGAGCGAGTCGGACCTCGACCGCGAGGTGATGGCGGCATCGTTCGTCGGCATGGACCGCACCACGCTGCGCAGCCTGATCCAGGCGCTGCAGGAGACCTACTGCCGCAACATCGGCTTCGAGTACATGTTCATCAGCGACCGGGCGCAGCGCCTGTGGATCCAGCAGCGCATCGAGCCGATCCGCGCCGTGCCGAAGCTCACGCCCGAGCAGCAGAAGAGGCTGCTGCACAAGCTGACCGAGGCGGAGCACCTCGAGCGCTACCTGCACACGAGATACGTCGGCCAGAAGCGCTTTTCGCTGGAAGGGGGCGAGAGCCTGATTCCGTCCATCGACGAGCTGATCCAGCGCGGCGGAGCGCTCGGCGTGCAGGAGATCGTCATCGGCATGGCGCATCGCGGGCGGCTCAACGTGCTCGTCAACGTGCTCGGCAAGATGCCGAAGGATCTCTTCCAGGAGTTCGAAGGCAAGCATGCGCACTCGCTGCCTTCGGGCGACGTCAAGTATCACAACGGTTTTTCGTCGGATATCTCGACGGCCGGCGGGCCGGTGCACATCTCGCTCGCGTTCAATCCCTCGCACCTGGAAATCGTCAATCCGGTGGTGGAAGGCTCGGTGCGCGCCCGGCAGCGCCGCCGCGACGACAAGACCGGCGACCAGGTGCTGCCGATCCTCGTCCACGGCGACGCCGCGTTTGCTGGGCAGGGCGTGGTCATGGAGACGCTCAACCTATCAGGCACCCGCGGCTACGGCACCGGCGGCACCGTGCACCTGATCGTCAACAACCAGATCGGTTTCACCACGTCCGACCCGCGCGACGCGCGCTCGACCATCTATTGCACCGACGTGGCGAAGATGGTCGAGGCGCCGATCTTTCACGTCAACGGCGATGACCCGGAGGCGGTGCTGTTCGTCACCCAGCTCGCGCTCGACTTCCGCCAGCAGTTCCACAAGGACGTGGTGGTCGATATCGTGTGCTTCCGCAAGCTCGGGCACAACGAGCAGGACGAGCCGTTCGTCACGCAGCCGCTGATGTACAAGAAGATCACGCAGCACCCCGGAACCCGCAAGCTCTACGCCGACCGGCTGGTCACGCAGAACGTGGTCGCGGCGGAGTTCCCGGAGGAGATCATCAAGCGCTTTCGCGCGGCGCTCGACGCCGGCCAGCACACGCTCAACCCGGTCATCTCGAACTTCAAGAGCAAGTTCGCAGTCGACTGGGCGCCGTTCCTCGGGGCGAAGTGGACGGATAACGCCGACACGCAGGTGCCGCTTGCCGAGCTGCAGCGGCTGGGTGAACGGCTCACTACGGTTCCCGAAGGCTTCAAGCTGCATCCGACGGTCGCGCGCGTCATGGACAACCGCCGCAACATGGCGCAAGGCAAGACTTGGGTGGATTGGGGCATGGCGGAAACGCTCGCCTACGGCACGCTGCTCTCCAACGGCTACGACGTGCGACTCTCGGGGCAGGATGTGGGGCGCGGCACGTTCGCGCACCGTCACGCGGTGCTGCACGACCAGGATCGCGAGCGCTGGGACCAGGGGACCTACGTTCCGCTGCAGAACCTCGGCCGCGACCAGGGAAGCTTCCTGGTGATCGATTCCGTGCTCTCCGAGGAAGCGGTGCTCGGATTCGAATACGGGTTCTCGAGCGCCGAGCCGAACGCGCTGGTGATCTGGGAAGCGCAGTTCGGCGATTTTGCCAACGGCGCGCAGGTCGTGATCGACCAGTTCATCAGCTCGGGCGAGCAGAAATGGGGCCGCGTCTGCGGCCTGGTGATGCTGCTGCCGCACGGATACGAGGGTATGGGACCCGAGCATTCGTCCGCGCGCCTGGAGCGCTACATGCAGCTCTGCGCGGAATACAACATCCAGGTGTGCGTGCCGTCGAACGCCGCGCAGATCTTTCATCTGCTGCGGCGGCAGATGCTGCGTCCCTTCCGCAAGCCGCTCGTGGTGATGACACCGAAGTCGCTGTTGCGGCACAAGGACGCCGCTTCGCCGATCAAGGACTTCTCGGAAGGCACCTTCCAGACGGTGATCGATGAAGTCGAGAATGTAGATCCGGCAAAGGTGCGCCGCGTCGTCGTTTGCAGCGGCAAGGTCTACTACGACCTCGCCGCGGCGCGGCGCGAGCGGCAGGCGCTCGACGTCGCGATCCTGCGCCTCGAGCAGCTCTATCCGTTCCCGCATCAGCGCTTCGAGGAGATGATCGCCCGCTATCCGGCAGCGAAGGAAATCGTCTGGTGCCAGGAAGAACCCGGGAACCAGGGCGCATGGCATCGCGTCCAGCACTACCTGTTGCGCCATCTGCGGCCCGATCAGGTGCTGAGCTACGCGCTGCGGCCGTCGTCTTCGTCTCCCGCGGTCGGCTACGCGGCGCTGCACGTCGAGCAGCAAAAGGCGCTGATCGGCGCGGCATTCCGCGAAAAGATTCCCGAGCAGGAGACGTTGCGGCCGGCAGGGAGGGCCTGATCGATGCTCGTTGAAGTGCGCGTGCCGCAGCTTTCCGAATCGGTCGCCGAGGCCACGCTGCTCGAGTGGCACAAAAAGGTCGGCGAGCATGTCGCGCGCGACGAAAACCTGATCGACATCGAAACCGACAAGGTGGTGCTCGAACTGCCGGCGCCCGCCGAAGGCGTGCTCGTGAAAGTCCTGAAAGACGCCCGCGGCATCGTCGTCTCGGGCGAAGTCATCGCGACGATCGATACGGAAGCAAAACCTTCCACGGACGCTTCTATTGGAAAACCGGTCGCGGCGGCTGCTGCTTCTGCAGCCGCCGCGAAACCCCTGCCTCCACCTTCCGCGAAAACCCCCCCACCCGTCATGCCCGCAGCCCAAAAGATCGCCGCGGAAAAAGGCGTCGACACTGCGCAAATCCAGGGCTCGGGTCGCGACGGGCGCGTCACCAAAGCCGACGTGCTGGAGCACGCGGCGCGGCCGCGCGCGCCGGCGCCAACTCCGCAGCCGGCAACGCCTGCCGAGAAGCCTGCGCTGCAGCAGCCGCGTTCTCCGGTCAGCGTCGACAAGGTTCTGGCGGGCCGTCCCGAGCAGCGCGTACCGATGTCGCGGCTGCGCCAGCGCGTCGCCGAGCGGCTCGTCCAATCGCAATCGACCGCCGCAATCCTGACCACGTTCAATGAAGTCAACATGCAGCCGATCCTGGACCTGCGCAAGAAGTACCAGGAGCGGTTCGAGAAAGAGCACGGCGTGCGGCTCGGCTTCATGTCGTTCTTCGTCAAGGCGGCGGTGCACGCGCTCAAGCGCTTCCCCGTGGTCAACGCATCGATCGACGGCACCGACATCGTCTATCACGGCTACTTCGACATCGGCGTGGCCGTCGGCAGTCCGCGCGGCCTGGTCGTCCCCGTGCTGCGCAATTGCGACCAGCTTTCGTTCGGTGCGATCGAGAAGGGAATCGCCGACTTCGGGCGGCGCGCCCAGGACGGAAAGCTCGCCATCGAAGAGCTGACCGGCGGCACGTTCTCGATCTCGAACGGTGGCGTGTTCGGCTCGATGCTTTCGACGCCGATCATCAATCCGCCGCAATCTGCGATCCTCGGCATCCATGCGACGAAGGACCGCGCGGTCGTGGAGAACGGCCAGGTCGTGGTCCGGCCGATGAACTACCTTGCGCTTTCGTACGATCACCGGATCATCGACGGGCGTGAGGCGGTGCTTTCCCTCGTGGCGATCAAGGAAGCGCTCGAAGATCCCGCGCGACTGGTGCTCGAGATCTAGCGCATGGCGCAGTCCTACGACGTCGTCGTGATCGGCGCCGGGCCGGCCGGCTACATCGCGGCGATCCGCGCTGCGCAGCTCGGCCTGTCGACCGCCTGCATCGAAAAATGGAAAACGCCCGGCGGCGAGCGGGCGCTCGGCGGCACCTGCCTCAACGTCGGCTGCATCCCGTCGAAGGCGCTGCTCGAATCGTCGGAACACTACGAACGCGCCCGGCACAAGCTCGGTGCGCATGGCATTACCGCGAGCGGGGTCCAATTCGATCTCGCCAAGATGCTGGCGCGCAAGAACCAGATCGTCCGCAAGATGACGGGCGGGATCGCCGGCCTGTTCAAGAAGAACAAGGTGACCTGGCTGCAAGGGCACGGGCGATTCGTGTCGGGCGGAACGACCTGGAAGCTCGAGATCGAGGGCGACAAGGGCGTCGAGGCGGTCGAAGCGGTCAACGTGATCATCGCAACCGGATCGCGCGCGCGTCATTTGCCTGGCGTGGCCGTCGACAACAAGGTCATCTGCGACAACGAAGGCGCGCTCGACTTCGATTCGGTGCCGAAGCGCCTGGGCGTGATCGGCGCCGGCGTCATCGGCCTGGAGCTGGGAAGCGTCTGGCGCCGGCTCGGATCCGAAGTCCGGATCCTGGAAGCGCTTCCCGGCTTTCTTGGCGCCGCCGACGAGGCGCTCGCCAGGGAGGCCTGGAAGATCTTCACCGCCGATGCGGGCTTGTCGATCGAGCTCGGCGCGAGCGTCGGTGCAGTGACCAAGTCGAAGACCGGCGTGTCGATCGCATACAAGACTGCGCAAGGCAAGGAATCGAAGCTCGATTGCGATCGGCTGATCGTCTCGATCGGCCGGGTGCCGAATACGGAGGGCCTCGGGGCGGACAAGGTCGGGCTGCGGATCGACGAAAGAGGATTCGTCGAAGTCGACAAGAATTGCCGTGCAAGCCTGCCGCGCGTCTATGCGGTGGGTGACGTGGTGCGCGGGCCGATGCTCGCGCACAAGGGCGAGGACGAAGGCGTCATGGTGGCGGAGATCATCGCCGGGCAGCACGGCCACGTGAATTACGACGCGATCCCGTGGGTCATGTACACCATGCCCGAGATCGCCTGGGTCGGGAAGACCGAGCAACAGCTGAAGGCGGAAGGGGTTGCCTACCGCGCGGGCCGGTTTCCCTTCGCGTTCAACGGCCGCGCGCTCGGCCGCGACGAGCCCGAAGGCTTCATCAAGATGCTCGCCGATGCGCGGACCGACCGGATCCTCGGCGTGCACGCGATCGGCAGCCTCGCGTCCGATCTGATCGCCGAGGCGGTGGTGGCGATCGAATTCGGCGCTTCGTCCGAGGACATCGCGCGGATCTGCCACGCGCACCCGTCGATGTCGGAGGTGATGCGCGAGGCGGCGCTGGCGGTCGACAAGCGCTCGCTCAACGGCTGAACGAGCGCGGCGACGGGGGGCTCGCATGAGGAAGGTCATCAAGGCAGTCGTCGTCGCTTTTCTCGTGCTCATCGTCCTGCCGCTCGCCGTGCTCCTCGGCGTGAACGCTTTCGACGAGAATCTGACGCCGCAGGCGGCGAGTTATGGCGAGCCGCGCTCATCCGCCGTTCCAGGGGCCGAGAACGGGTACTACGCGCTTCTCGGGCTGGGTGCACCCGATGGTGCTGACGCAATCCTGTACGCCCGTGCGTGGATCGACGAGGCGCGCGCTGCGGCGAGGGCGAATCGGCCGGAAAAGCGACCGGCCGACAAGCGTGCGAAGCGCCCCATCGTCTGCGACGCGGCGCAGACTTCGTGCCTCGCGGCGGCGAAGGCCAAACCGGACGACGTCAAGACACAGCTCGAGGCGTCCCAGGAGGATCTGGCCCGCTACGAAACGCTGATCGGCTGCAAGCGATACGAAGAGGTTCTCGATTTTCCGCTGCGCGTATCGACCAGCTTTCCGCCGTACGGCCCGGTCACCGGGGCGCACCGCGCCTACGTGCTGCGCGCAGCGCTTGCGGCGGAGCGCGGAAATGTAGACTCGGCGATCGCCGCCATGGAGCGCGACATCGCCTTCCAGCGCGTGATGATGACCGGCGCGCGCACGCTGCTCGGCAAGATCGTCGCCAGCGCGGCCTACTGGCGCGATCTCGCGTTCGCTTCGGATCTCATGCAGAGCCGGACCGCCGAGGTCCGGCCGCATCTGCCGCGCCTGCGTGAGATGCTCAAGTCACCGGATTTCCCAGCGGCAGGGATGGGTGCGATCGTCGAATCCGAGTTCGCGTACAGCAAGCCGCTGCTGAGAAACCCAGCCGCGCAGCAAGACGATGGGAGCACACCGAGCGCAGTGGAGAAATTGGCGGTGCGATTCCTGTACAAACCGAACGCCACCCTGAACCGCGCAGCGGAGCACCTTTCGGCGGTTGCCGCCGCGATGGACCTGCCGGTAAACCAGGGATCGGATGCCCTGATGAAGATCTTTCGCGAGCACTCGGAAATGACGCCTTGGCAGTACATCGACAATCCGGCCGGCAACATCCTGCGGCGCGTGGCCGCGACGGACGAAGGCAAGGAAGCCTATGCAAGGCTGCGGCTGCACGATGTCCGGGCGTACGGCCGGCTCGTCGCGCTCCAGGCAGAAGTGCTCGCAGCCAACGTCGATGCAGGGCGCGTCGCCGCGTTCGTCGCGGAATCGGACGCGCGCTTTCACGATCCGTACACCGGCAAGCCGATGATTTGGAACGCCGACTCGAAGCAATTGGGTTTTCAGGCGCAGTCCCGGAACATGCAGCAGCGCAAGCTGTTTAATACCGACAAGGGGCGCGTGTTCGCCCAGCTGTAGCCAGGAACTACCCATGATCGAGCGGAGCCGCTGGCGCGAGGAGTTGCAGGCCCGCTTCAGCCCCAGCAAGACCTGGCCCGGGCCAGAGATCGAGGAGGGGTGGAAGGATGTCGTCTGCGACCTGGCGGACGCCCTGGACGCGACCGGAATCCGCTACAGCTTCGTCCAGCTCGCGAGCCACGCCGGTGCGCTGTCCTGCCTCCTGGGAACGGGCGAAGACGAGCCGCGGATGGAGGAGCTGCACGATCTCGTCGACCGAGCGCGCGAGCGCTCGCGGCTCACCTGCCCGCGTTGCGGGAAGACCGGTTGCGCTTGTCCTACGTTCTCCATTAGCGCCGCGCTTGCCCAGCTTCAGCCATTCGATTGGCAGGAGGCGGAACGGCGCGCGCAGCGCCTGAAGGAATCAGTAGTCGCGCAGCAGGCGCTCGCTGCGGTCGCCGCGGGAACGTCGATGGTCCCAACCGCTGCGCGGGACCGGCTGCGTGCGGGACTGGATGCGCTGAGCATGGATACGGAATGGACCGGACCGATGGTGGCATGGCTGGATTACCTGCTGCGCGCGCAGGGTGCCGCAAGAACGAAGACCGGAATCACTGCGGAGGGACTGGTGACCCATACCCTCCAGGACTGCCTGCCGCTGGCGAACCTCATCAGCGGCTATCCTGTGTTCGACGCCAGCGAGCTGAATGTTCCGCCCGGCGTGCCGCTCGCCATGGTGCGTCAGGATGCGACCCTTGTGCTCCCGGTTGCAGCCCCCGCCCGCGTACATTGGCTGCAAACGTTCGCTACGGATCTCGGGATGGAGAACTTGGTCGTAGTCGAGCAGGCAGTCGATGAGCAGCGTGATCGCACTTTGTTCCAGGAAATCATCTCGCGGGATGGCGCGCCGGCTCGCGCGGTTCTCGAACGTACGCGGCATCGGATGGCCCTCGGCGGGCGCTGGTTTCTTCTGCGCGCACAAGTCGCCGCGGCAGAGCTGCAAGGACTGCCGCAGGGCGCACAATTCGTGCAGGCGATCGCGATTCCCGCGCCGGGACTCGAGGCGCCGCGCCAGATCCTGCACATAGCCACCGGGGCGGGGCAGACGGCTCCGTTGCCGATGCACCAAGCCCCGCAGGCTGCTGCGCCGGCGCCACTCGAAGATCTTTGGAGCGACCCCGGACCAAGCGGAGCGTCGCTCACGATTCCAGAGATCCTGGCGGCGGCGCGCGTGACGCTAGAACGCATCGAGGCCGAGATGAAGCGGATCGGCTTCTGGAGCGAGAATCCGCCGCCTCTGCTGGAGATGGCGAACCGGGGCGAACTGGGTTCCTATCTCGACGCGCCGAGCTTCGAGCAATGGCTGCAGTGCGTCTTTCTCGCACGCGCGCACGCGGCGGTCAGGAGCGATTCGCTGCCTTCGAGCAGCTCGGTGGCCGAGATGGCGCGGCGCCAGTACGACTACCACTCGTATCTGCCCGAAGCGCAACCGCTGCTCGCGTTGTTGCGCGCTTTCGACCTCCTGGTCGATCAGCGGGCCGAGCGAGAGCGGTCATCGTGATCGCTGGCAGCGGAAGACGGAACCCAAGAGCCGAACAGGCGATCACGAAGGTGCAGTAACATCGACTCGAACCAGCATCGATCCGCTCATTCCATATGACAGAAGAACTTTCCCGAGGCAAGCCGCGGTCGAAGGTCGCGACCATGGGTCATGCAGGCCATGGCAAGACCACGCTCACGGCCGCGATCAACCATGTCCTTTCGATGAAGGGCAGGGCGAAAAAGGAAAGCAAGCTTCAAGGCGCCGACGTCAGCCGATCGGAATACGAATCGGACCAGCGCGTCTACGAGCACGTCGATGCTCCGACGGAGCTCTTCTCAAGCACAGCCACCGGCGCTGCTCGATTCGACGGCGGGATCCTGGTTGTCTCGGTCGCAGACGGGCCGATGCCTCAGACGCGGGAACACATTCTGCATGCCAAGCAGATCGGGATGCCTCGCATTGTCGTGTTCTTGAATTTTTGCGACCAGGTGGAAGACAGGGAACTGATCGAGTTGATCGAACTGGAGGCGCGCGAGCTCCTCTCCCATTGTGGATTTTCCGGTGACGACGCTCCCGTCATCAAAGGTTCGGCGCTCAAGGCGCTTGCAGCGCGGTCTGCCGACGATCCTTGGGCCAGGAAGGTGCTCGACCTGGTTGCCTCCCTGGATCAGCACATCGGGCTGAGCGGGAACCGAACCCTGGGCGCGCCACAGGTCGCTCATGCACCACAGTCCGTTAAGGCGCTGCAGGTCGAGCCGCAGCAGGCCGCGCGGTCTCCTGGTGCGGTTCCCAGCTTCACCGAGCGGTTACGCGATCTCTTCGGCCGCAAGCGCCAGGAATGAGCGTGCAATCTGACACGAAAGAAATACTGTTCGCCGATACCGCCGCGCTCGGGCGTTGCGCCTGCAATTTTCGGAGATATCGATGTCCATAAAGAAGTCCTCTCGCGCAATGGTGACCGCAGTCAGTGCCGTATTCCTCGCCTCCGCCATGACTGCCGGTCCGCTAGGTGCGCAGGGGTTGCCCGCCCTCACCGACGAAGTGCTCAAAGAGACAGGCGCCGCGCTGCATGTGGACGTGCAGACCGGGCGGGTGGCAGGCATTTCCAGCAGCGGCCCCGTGGCCGAGGTCGGCGCGAAGATCATCGACGTTCTGTTCGGCGACTACGTTGCCGGCGAATGGCTCGGCTACACGCAGCCCGTCCAGGGCGACTACGTCAAGCCTGCAGTGAGCCAGCGCCTGGTGCTGCTCCGGCGCGACGGCAGTCGGACCCTGCTCGATGCGGATTTTTCGCCCTCCGCGCGCGACGTCCTGGTGCGGCAACTCGCCGACTTTCGGCGCAAGACCGAGCTGCTGACGGGCGAGATGCATGTTCCGGATTACCTCTTGCGATCCGCAAGCAATGCCGTGCTGCATGTCGAAATCCAGAAGACGGTGCCCTTTGACCGCGGCCGCGGCAACCTCAGCGCCACGCACACCGCAACAGTGCGCAGCGTCGCGCAGGGCGAGCTCAAGCCCGGCCAGACCGTGGAATTCATCGAGGAGAGCAGGCGCAACAAGCGCTTCGAGCCGCCGGCCAACGCGCAACGGATCGTGCTGCTGACCTACACCCGTTCGACGCAGGACGGGCAGATGAAGTGGTGGCTGCACGAGCGCGTGAACTACGGCTACACCGAGGCCGGGCTCAAGACGCTCCAGAGCGATGTGGCGCGCGTGCGCACAGCGCAGGCGGAGAAGGCGGCACAGAAAGCGGGCAAATAGACCGTTCAGGGGGGCGTGGATGGATTCGTTCGAGCCGCCGGCTGTGCCGACCGCTGCTACGGCCGACGTCGTCACGCTCTACCGCGAGCACCTGGCCCGGCGCGGCTTCGTGTCGGACTCGTCTCAATGGCGCGCGGTAGAGCGCCTGCAGAGACTGTACGAGGAATGGACCGCCTACAAGGCGCGGCGCAACACGGCGCTCAAGCGCCTGCTCGTGAAGCCGCCGCTGCCCAAGGGGGTGTATCTGTGGGGTGCGGTGGGCCGCGGCAAGAGCTTCCTCATGGACGCGTTCTACCTGTGCGTGCCGCTCGTCAGGAAGCGGCGTGTGCACTTCCACCACTTCATGCGCGAGATCCATCGCGAGCTCGATGCGGTCAAGGGAACCGAGGATCCGCTTGCCGTCGTCGCGCAGCGCACCGCGCGGCGCTGGCGGCTCGTCTGTTTCGACGAGTTCCACGTCTCCGATATCGCCGACGCAATGATCCTGGGGCGGTTTCTCGACCGCGCGATGGAGCGAGGCGTGCAGTTCGTCATGACGAGCAACTATCACCCGGACGAGCTCTACGCGAACGGCCTGCAACGCGAGCGATTCCTGCCGGCGATCGAGCTGCTCAAGAGCCGGCTCGACGTGCTCGAAGTCGACAACGGCACCGACTACCGGCGCCTGAAGATGGAGCGGCTCAAGGTCTACCACGCGCCGCTCGGCGAAGAGAGCGAGCGCGCGCTGCAGAGGATTTTCGCCGAGCTGGCGGATGTCGAGGAGGAGCATCACCCGCTCGACGTGGAAGGCCGCAAGATTCCGTATCGCAAGCGGGCCGGAGGACTGGTGTGGTTCGATTTCGCCGTGTTGTGCGGGAGCCCACGCTCCGCGGCCGACTACGTCGACATCGCCCGTCGCTTTCACACCGTTCTCCTGTCCGGCGTGCCGCGGTTGTCGCCGGTCAACGCCGATGCGGCGCGGCGCTTCACCTGGATGGTGGACGTGTTCTACGATGTACGGGTGAAGCTCGTGCTCTCGGCCGAGGCGCCTCCGGAGGAACTCTTCACCGACGGGGGCGACGCAAAGACCGCGGCGGCGGAGTTCGCTCGAGCCGTCAGTCGCCTGCACGAGATGCAGAGCACGACGTACCTGCAGGCAGAGCGCGCGAGAAACTAGGAGATCGAATGGACAAGTTCAGGGCCTACCGGATCACCGAGGTCGACAAGCAATCGGTCAAGGCCGAATTCACCCAATGCTCGCTCGACGATCTCGATCCGGGCGAAGTCGTGATTCGTGTCGCGTATTCGGACGTGAACTACAAGGACGCGCTCGCCGCGACCGGCAAGGGCCGCATCCTGCTGCGCGCGTCGTGCATCGGCGGCATCGATTTGTCGGGGACGGTGGTTTCGTCCACGGACGCGCGGTTCGCAAAGGGCGATGCGGTGCTCGCCACGAGCTACGACATCGGCGTCAAGCATCACGGCGGCTACGCGGAGTACGCGCGGCTGCCCGCCGATTGGGTGGTGAAGGTTCCGCAGGGGCTCTCGTTGTGGGAAGCGATGGCGCTCGGCACCGCCGGCTTTACGGCCGGGCTGGCGATCGTGCGCATGGAGAGTAACGGCCTCAAGCCCGACAACGGCCCGGTGATCGTCAGCGGCGCGACCGGCGGCGTCGGCTCGATCGCGATCGACGCGCTCGCGCGGCTCGGCTACGAGGTCGTAGCGCTCACGGGCAAGGCCGCTGAAACCGAATACCTGGCGATGCTGGGTGCCAAGGAAGTGAAGCTGCGCAGCACACTCGATCTGGCGAAGATCCGCCCGCTCGACAAGGCGCTCTGGGCGGGCGCCGTCGACAACCTCGGCGGGGACGTGCTCGCGTGGATGGCGAGCGGCATGAAGATCGGCGGCTGCATCGCCTCGATCGGGCTTGCCGCGAGCCATGCGCTCAATACCACCGTGATGCCGTTCATCCTGCGTGGAGTGAGCCTGCTGGGGATCGATTCGGTGAACTGTCCGATGCCGGTCCGGCAGGAGGTCTGGCGGCGCCTCGCATCCGACATGCGTCCCGGCCACCTGAAGGAAATCTGTCGGACCGTCCCGTTCGGCCAATTGCCCTCGGTGTTCGACGATTTCATCGCCTCGCGCATTCGCGGCAGGGTCGTCATCGACCTGAACGAGTAAGGAGGCAGCATGACGACCTACAAGGAATTCCATCGCCGCTCGATCGAGGACCGGGAAGGATTCTGGGCGGAGCAGGCGCGGCTCATCCACTGGCACAAGCCGTTCGATCGGATTCTCGACTACTCGCGCCCGCCGTTCTCGAAATGGTATGTCGGCGGCGAGACGAACCTGTGCCACAACGCAGTCGACCGGCACCTCGCCGAGCGCGGCGAGCAGAAAGCGCTGGTGTGGATCTCGACCGAGGTGGACCAGCAGAAGACCTACACCTACCGCGAGCTGCATGCGGAGGTCAATCGCGCCGCGGCCGTGATGCGCTCGCTCGGGGTGACGCGCGGCGACCGCGTGATCATCTACATGCCGATGGTTCCCGAGGCGTGCTTCGCGATTCTTGCCTGCGCCCGGATCGGCGCGATTCACTCGGTGGTCTTCGGCGGATTCGCAGCGGCGAGCCTCGCGGCCCGGATCGACGACGCGCGGCCGAAGCTGATGATTACGTCGGATGGCGGCAGCCGGATGGGCAAGCGGGTTCCGTACAAGCCGCTGGTGGACGAGTCGATCCGTCTCGCCAAATATCCGCCGCGGAAAGTTCTGATCTTCCATCGCGGGCTCGATCCGGAGATGCCGACCGTGCCGCGCCGGGACGTGGACTGGCAATCGCTCGCCCGCGAGCACGCGGGGGTTTCCGTGGCCTGCGCCTGGCTCGAATCGAATGAGCCCTCTTATGTGCTCTACACGTCGGGCACGACGGGAAAGCCCAAGGGCGTGCAGCGCGACGTCGGCGGCCACGCCGTCGCGCTCGCCGCCTCGATGAAATACATCTTCCAGGGCTACGCAGGCGAGACGATGTTCACCACCTCCGACATCGGCTGGGTCGTCGGGCATTCCTACATCATCTACGCGCCGCTCATCGCCGGAATGACGACGGTGATGTACGAGGGCGTGCCGGTGCGGCCCGACGCCGGGATCTGGTGGAAGATCGTTCAGGATAATCGCGTCAGCGTGATGTTCTCGGCGCCGACTGCGATCCGCGTACTGAAGAAGCAGGATCCGGCCTACCTCAAGAAGTACGACCTGAGCGCGCTCAGGCATCTGTTTCTCGCCGGCGAGCCGCTCGACGAGCCTACGCATGCTTGGATCGCCGAAGGGCTGGGAAGGCCGGTGATCGACCATTACTGGCAGACCGAGTCGGGCTGGCCGCTCCTCTCCGCGATGCCGGGAGTCGAGCAGACCCCGATCAAGTATGGCAGCCCGTCGTTCCCGGTGTACGGGTACGACCTGAAGCTGCTGCGCGAAGCCGATGCGAGCGAAGCGGGCGCGAACGAGAAAGCGGTCGTCGCGATCGAGCCGCCGATGCCGCCGGGATTCATGTCGACGGTGTGGGGCGACGACGAGCGCTATGTCCAGACCTACTTCAAGACCTTCAAGAACAGGACGGTGTATGCCACGTTCGACTGGGGAATCCGGGACGCAGACGGGTACTACTTCATTCTCGGGCGTACCGACGACGTGATCAACGTGGCCGGGCACCGGCTCGGCACGCGCGAGATCGAGGAGGCGGTCAACATGCATCCCGGCATCGCCGAATGCGCGGTGGTGGGGGTTGCCGATTCCCTCAAGGGACAGATGCCGCTGGCATTCGCGGTCGCGAAGGGCAGCGTCGAAGACCGGAAAAAACTCGAAAAAGAAGTAATGGAGACGGTAGACAAGCAGCTCGGCGCCATTGCCCGGCCGAAGGCCGTGCATTTTGTCACGCTGCTGCCGAAGACCCGGTCCGGCAAGACCCTGCGCCGGTCGATCCAGGCCCTTGCCGAAGGGCGCGATCCGGGCGATCTGACGACGATCGAGGATCCGGGGGCGCTGCAGCAGATCCAGGATGCGCTCGCAGGCAAGTAGCGCACGAATTGCAGAAATGAGAACGGCGCCAGTGGCGCCGTTTTCGTTTATGCTCGCAGCATGAGGACGTTATTCTGCGCAGTACTGATCGTCGCAGCCCCGGCGCTGCACGCGGCGTGCAACGATGCGGCCGGACCCAAGGTCGACTGGTCGGGCTGCTCGAAGGAACGCCTGATCCTGAAGGACAAGGACCTGCAGGAGGCGAAATTCGTGCGCGCGATCCTTCTCGGCGTGAACTTCGCTTCGGCGAACCTGACGCGCGCGAGCTTCGCTTCCGCGGAGATCAACCACGCCTCGTTCCGCGACGCGCAGCTGGACGGCGCCAGCTTCGAGAAGGCCGTCGCGGTGCGATCGACCTTTTCCGGCGCCCGCTTCGACGGCGCGAACCTGGAGAAAGCCGAGCTGCACCGCTCGCTGCTGAACCGCGCCTCGCTGAAGGGGGTCAACCTGTCCAAGGGGGACTTCGGGCGCTCGGTCTTCGACGGCGCAGATCTCACCGGCGCGACGC
>DASYPC010000398.1:0-4607 GCA_036007105.1 Burkholderiales bacterium
CCGATCAGCTCTGGCGCGCAGGCGCCGAGCCGGGCCGCATCGAGTCGATCCTGCATCAGGGAGATCGCCGGCATGCGAAATTCATGGCCGACGCCGATCTCGTGATCCACGACGCGCAGTACACGCCCGCGGAATATCCCGCCAAGAAAACCTGGGGACACAGCACGTACGAATACGTGGTGCAGATCGCGGCGGCGGCCGGCGTGCGGAGAGTTGCGCTGACCCATCACGATCCCGGCCACGACGACGACTTCGTCGCGGACATCGAGCGCAAGGCGCGCGCCCTCGCCCGGCAGCTCGGCACCGAGCTCGAAGTCTTCTGCGCGTACGAAGGCTGCGAGCTGCTGCTCGAGCCGCGCTCCGCCTCGAAGCCGTTCCTCTCGGCGGACCCCGTCCAGGCGTCCGTCGCGCAGCGCAAATTCGACATCCTCGTGGTCGACGACCATCCGGACACGCTGACGCTGATCGTTCGCGCGCTGCGGGAGGAGCAGTACAGCGTCACCAATGCGACCACCGGCGCGGAAGCGCTGCGCAAGATCGACGCGCAGATGCCGGACCTGCTGGTGCTGGATTACAAGATGAGCGGCATGGATGGCCTGGAGGTCATGAAAACGCTCCGCGCCAAGCCCGCGACGCAGCACCTGCCGGTGCTGATGCTCACCGCGATGACCGATGAGCCGAGCACCCGCGCCGGCTTTGAAGCGGGCGTGACGGACTATGTGACGAAGCCGTTCTCGATCCCGCAGCTCACCGCGCGCGTGCGCGCCTGCCTCGCGAGAATCCAGCCGCTGTAAGCGCGCGATGCGTTAGTCGGAGACGACCTCGACACGATCGAG
Source organism: Burkholderiales bacterium (assembly GCA_036007105.1). Classification (GTDB taxonomy): domain Bacteria; phylum Pseudomonadota; class Gammaproteobacteria; order Burkholderiales; family SG8-39; genus 2-02-FULL-66-14. The sequence continues at coordinate 837 of DASYPC010000398.1, forward strand.
GTAGCTGGACAACTCCCCTACCCACTTGCGCGACGCATCGCGATCGGCGCTGCCGGCCGCGTGCTCGAGGGCGGCGCCGATGTCGGTGATCGGCTGGAATCCCCAGCTGGCCCCCGCGCCCTTCATGCCGTGCCCCAGGCTCGCGACGACCTCGAAGTCGTCGTGATCCAGCGCGAGCCCCATCGCGACGACGTCCTGCCGGCGGTTCTGCAGGAACCCGGGAACCAGGTCTGCGATCTTGGGATCGGCGCGCACCAGGATCGGGTCGTGCGGAGCGCCCACCGGTGATGATCCAGACTCTGCCACGGAGTGCTCCTTGATCGCCTGCAGCAGCACGGCTTGCTTGATGGGTTTCGTCAGATACGCCGTGCATCCCGCGGCCAGGCAAGTTTCCCGGTCCCCCTTCAAAGCAGCCGCAGTCAAAGCGATGATCGGCGTGGGCGGCCGCTGGTTCGCCTGTTCCCACGCCCGGATCGCGCGCGTCGCGGTCAGCCCATCCATGACCGGCATCTGCCGGTCCATCAGCACCAGGTCGTAGTGACCGGCTACGAACTTTTCACAGGCGATGGCGCCGTTCTCGGCGGTCTCGACCCGGTACGGCGTGTCCTGCAGGTAGGCCACGGTGATCGTGCGATTGTCGGGCGAGTCTTCCACCAGAAGAATGCGCAGCGCCGGCAGCGGCCGCTCGGGGCCCGTGCCGACCGGAACCGCCGCGCGCCGCGCCGGCTCGGTCGGGATCTCGAGCGGCACGGCGAAGGAAAACACGCTGCCCTTCCCGACTGCGCTTTCGACCCAGATGCGCCCGCCCATCAGTTCCACCAGGCGCTTGGATATCGTCAGTCCCAGCCCCGAGCCTCCGTATTTCCGGGTCGTGGAGGAGTCGGCCTGCGTGAATCGCTCGAACACCGCGCCCAGTTTCTCTTCAGCAATCCCGATGCCGGTGTCCGAGACCGCGAACCGCAATGCGCCGGGGACGGAGGCATCCGCATCCGGCGCGACCCGCAGCGTCACTTCGCCCGACTCGGTGAACTTGATCGCGTTGCCGAGCAGATTGAGCAGCACCTGCCGCAATCGCGTCGGGTCGCCGATCCGGTCGGTGGGCACGTCCGGCGCGACCTCGCACACCAGCGCCAGGCCTTTTTCCTCCGCCCGGTCGGCCACCATCTCCTTCACCTTCTCCAGCAGATCGCGCAACGAGAAGGCGGTGCGCTCCAGCTCGAGCTGCTCGGCTTCGACCTTGGACAGATCGAGGATGTCGTTGACGAGATGCAGCAGGTTGTCGCCGGCACGGCGAAAGATCTGCACATACTTGTCCTGCTCCGGCGAGAGCGCGCTCTTCGCGAGCAGGTCCGCGATGCCGATGATCGCGTTCATCGGCGTGCGGATCTCGTGGCTCATGCTCGCGAGGAAATCCGACTTCGTCCGGCTCGCGCTCTCGGCTGCGGCTTTCGCCTGCTGCAGCTCCGCCTCGACGCGCTTGCGCTCGGTGACGTCGCGCGCCGCGGCGAACACACCCTGCAGCGTACGGTCGCGGTCGTAGAAGGTGGTCGCGTTGTAGGACACCACGGTCTCCTTGCCGTCCCTCGCGCGCGCGGTGAGCTCGTAGTCGGTGACCTTCTGCTCGCTCAGGACCCGTTTGATCGCCGCCTCCGCGCGCTGTGGATCGGTGAAGTGGTTCTTGAACGGCGCGCCGATCAGCTCGTCGCGCGTGCACCCGGTGAGCGCCTCCATCTGCTTGTTGACGTCGGTGATGATGCCGGAGGGATCGGTGGTCATGATCGCGTCGATGTTGGATTCGATCAGCGAGCGCGTATAGAACTGCTGGTCGCGCAGGCGCTGGTCGAGCTTTTTCTGCTCGGCTTCGACGAGCTTGCGCGCGGTATTGTCGGTGCCGATCAGCAGGTAGCCGATGATCGCGTCCTGCGCGTCGCGCAGCGCCGTGACCGATACCACCGCCGGGAAACGGCTGCCGTCCTTGCGAATGTAGGTCAGCTCGTAGATATCCTCGATGCCGCGCGAGGCCTTGAACACCAGCGCCTCGAAGCCCGGCGTAATCGGGGTCGCGAGCTCGACGCTCAATGCCTTGGCGCGCGCGATCAGCTCCTGCGGATCGGAAATGTCGGCCGGCGTGATCTGGTTCATCACCTCGGCAGCCGTGTAGCCGAGCATGCGCTCGGCGCCGACATTGAAGATCTGGATGACGCCCTTCGCGTCGGTGGCGATGCTCGAGAAGTTCGCGCTGTTGAAGATCGCTCGCTGCAGCGCGCCCGCCTTGAGCAGCGCGTCTTCCGCTCGCCTGCGATGGGGTACGCCGCCTGCGCCCTCGGGAACTCCGATCCTCGTCCCTGCGGCGCTCTCTTCCCTGACCATGGGGCCATGCTACGCACATTGCGCCCGGAGTTGTGTGTGCCAGCGCACGGAGCAAACCTCCTTAAAGGGCCAGCATGCAACGATTCACAGGAGACAGCGATGAATTCAATTCTCAGGAACGCATTGGCGGCGAGCACGATGGCGATCGCCACGCAAGCGGCCGCACAAGTGACCTTTTACGAGCATCCGAATTTTCAAGGCCAGTCGTTCACCACGGAGCAATCGATCGCCAACCTCGAGCGCTATGGTTTCAACAATCGCGCGTCGTCCGCCGTGGTTCGTGGCGAGACGTGGCAGGTCTGCGACGGTGCGGGGTTCAGCGGCCAGTGCGCCGTGCTGCGCCCAGGCGAATACACGTCGTTGGGCGCGATGGGCTTGAACGACAGCGTTTCCTCGGTACGCGCCGCCAGCAGCAACGTGCGCGGAGACAATCGCTATGCGCCCTATGACAGTCGCAACCAGCTCAGTGACAATCGCTACACGCCCGGTGACTATCGCTATGCACCCGCTCCTGCGGCGTCCCCCGCGTACCCCGACTACCGCCGGCGCGGCGGCGAGCGGCTGTATGAGGCGAACGTCACTTCAGTGCGCGCCGTGGTCGGCACCCCCGAGCAGCGATGCTGGGTCGAGCGCGAACAGATTTCCCAGGATCGACGCAGTGTCAACGTTCCCGGCGCGATTGCCGGCGCAGTCATCGGCGGCATCATCGGTCACCAGGTCGGCAGCGGACGCCATCAGGATCTGGCCACCGCCGGTGGCGCGGTCGCCGGGGGCGCGCTGGGCGCCAATGTCGGTCGCAGCGGCGGCGGACAGGTGCAGGACGTTCAGCGTTGCGAAAACGTAAACAGCCAGGCTCGACCGGATCATTGGGACGTCACGTACAGCTTCCGCGGCCAGGAGCATCGCATTCAGATGACCTCTCCCCCGGGACCCACGGTCACCGTCAACGAGCAGGGCGAACCCCGCGCGTAGCGCCTGATTGCCGCGGCCAGACATGAAAACGCAAGAGCATCCGCACGAGGACCTGGAGCACAGCCGCTACGAGGCGGATCTTGGGGCCAGCATCAACGCGCTCTTCGTCCGCTGCCCGAGACTGCATGGCTTCGCGGTCAGCAGCACGGCGCCCTCCGGGGACGGGTTCGCCCTTCCTCCGGCGGGCGAGCTCTTCGTCACCGACGTCAGCATCTATCCGTCGTGCGGCTTCGAAACAGCCGTAACGCATTTCAGGGAGATCGGGGTGGCACTCATCAGATTAATCGACGAGTGCCCGGAGGCCGGCGAGCTGCTGCGAGAGCGTACGTTCGCACGCGCCCTGCACTGAGGCTACGCGAGCTGTAACGTCGGGCAGTCCTGGTCCTTGACGATCTGGTAACACAGGCACGCAGCCGCCTCGAGAGCCTT
>DASYPC010000399.1:0-6352 GCA_036007105.1 Burkholderiales bacterium
TGCTGCTCGTCGTGCTGGTGCCCGGGCTGCTCGCCTACGTGTTCGGCTATTTCGCGTTCCGCTCGCGCGTCAAGGGCGTGTACTTTTCGATCATCACCCAGGCGCTGACGTTCGCCGCGATGCTGCTTTTTTTCCGCAACGCGACCGGTTTCGGCGGCAACAACGGCTTCACCGATTTCAAGCGCATCCTCGGCTTCACGATCGCGACGCCGGGGACGCGCATCGCGCTGTTCGCGATCACCGGCGCCACGCTGATCGGCGTTCTGCTGCTCGGCCGCTGGCTCGTGACCTCGCGCTTCGGCCGGGTGCTGATGGCGATCCGCGACGCCGAGCAGCGCGTCGCGTTCTGCGGCTACAACACGGTGAACTACAAGCTCTTCGTCTGGACGCTCTCGGCGGTGCTGTGCGGCATCGCCGGCGCGCTCTACGTGCCGCAGGTCGGCATCATCAACCCGAGCGAGATGTCGCCCGCGAACTCGATCGAGATCGCGATCTGGGTGGCGGTGGGCGGCCGCGGCACGCTCGCCGGCGCGATCGTCGGCGCGGGCGTCGTCAACGGCGCGAAGAGCTTCTTCACCCAGGCGTTCCCCGAGTACTGGCTCTACGTCCTCGGGCTCGCGTTCATCCTGGTGACGCTGTTCATGCCGCGCGGTCTTGTCGGTATCCTTCGCAAATGGCGCGCAACGACATGAAGCCGGTGGAGGCGATCCCGATCGAGGAATCCGCGCCGGCCGCGCAGGACGACAGCGCGTCGCGCTACACGCACCCGGTCACGCCGGGGGAAGTGGACCTGTCGCACGGCGCAATCCTCTACCTGGAGGACATCAGCGTCAGCTTCGAGGGCTTTCGCGCGCTGAACAGGCTCTCGCTGATGATCGAAGTGGGCGAGCTGCGCTGCGTGATCGGGCCGAACGGCGCGGGCAAGACGACGATGATGGATGTGATCACCGGCCGCACCCGCCCCGATGCCGGAAGCTGCTTCTTCGGCCAGACGATCGACCTGACGCGGCTCTCGGAGGCCGAGATCGCGCATGCGGGGATCGGGCGCAAGTTCCAGAAGCCGACGATCTTCGAGCACCACACGGTGTTCGAAAACCTCGAGCTCGCGATGAAGGCCGACAAGACCGTGCGCCGCACGCTGTTCGCGCGGCTCTCGGGCGAGGAGCGTGACCGCATCGCGGAGACGCTGCAGCTCATCCGCCTTTCCGAGCGCGCCGACCGGATCGCAGGGCTCCTTTCGCACGGCCAGAAGCAATGGCTCGAGATCGGGATGCTGCTGATGCAGGAGCCGAAGCTGCTGCTGCTCGACGAGCCGGTGGCCGGCATGAGCGACGAGGAAACCGAGCGCACCGCGGAGCTGTTCGTCGCGCTCGCGGGTGCGCATTCGCTCGTAGTCGTGGAGCACGACATGGCGTTCATCGAGAAGATCGCGCGCAAGGTCACGGTGCTGCACGAGGGTGCGGTGATCGCCGAAGGCCCGATGGCGCAGGTGCAGAACGACCCGCGCGTGATCGAGGTCTACCTGGGGAGATAGCATGCTCGCGGTCGCACAGCTGAACCAGTACTACGGCGGCAGCCATATCCTGCGCGACCTGTCGTTCGAGGTGCCGGCGGGCAAGGTGACTGCGCTCCTCGGCCGCAACGGTGTGGGCAAGACGACGCTGCTGCGCACGCTGATGGGCGTGATCCCGGCGAAAACCGGCACGATCCGCTTCGGCGAAGCGGACCTCACCGCAACAAAGCCCTACGAGCGCGTGCGCGCCGGAATCGGCTACGTGCCGCAGGGACGCGAGATCGTCCCGCGCCTCACCGTGGAAGAAAACCTGCGGATGGGGCTCGCCACGCGGCGGCTGCGCGCCGACGTGCCAGCGCGCATCTACGAGATGTTCCCGGTGCTGCGGCAGATGCTCAGGCGCCGCGGCGGAGACCTCTCCGGCGGCCAGCAGCAGCAGCTCGCGATCGGGCGCGCGCTCGCCGCCGGCCCGAAGCTGCTGATCCTCGATGAGCCGACCGAAGGCATCCAGCCCTCGATCATCAAGGACATCGAGCGCGCGATCCGCTCGCTCGCCGAGACCGGCGAGATGGCGATCCTGCTGGTCGAGCAGTACTACGATTTCGCGCGCTCGCTCGCGAACCAGTACCTGGTGATGGAGCGCGGCGAGATCATCAAGCGAGGCGCGGGCGCCGACATGGACCGTGACGGGGTGCGCGCGCTGCTCGCGCTATGATCGACTCATGCACCCTGAGGAAGCTGTCGCTGCGGCCGGCTGGCGCGCGGAAATCGCACTCGCGTACGAGCGCCACGGCGGGCGCACCGTTCTCGCGCAGCGCCGCCACGACGGCCCGCTCGTGGTGCAGAAGCCGCTCTACCCCGAGGGGGACGCCGTCTGCCATACGATCGTCGTGCATCCGCCGGGTGGGATCGCGGGCGGCGACGAGCTGGATATCTCGGTCTCGGTAGACAGAGGCGCGTCGGTACTCCTCACCACGCCGGGCGCGGCGAAGTGGTATCGGTCGGCAGGGGCCCTGGCACGACAAGACCTGTCCTTCGAGGTGCAGGGAACGCTCGAGTGGCTGCCGCAGGAGACGATTCTCTATAGCGGCGCGCTCGCCGCGCTGCATGCCGACATCAGGCTCGCGCGCGGTGCGCGCTATCTCGGCTGGGAGGTCCTCTGCCTTGGCCGCACCGGATCGGGCGAGCGCTATGCGGCGGGGAAGAGCGTCCTCGCTACGCGCATATGGTGCGACGGGACGCTCGTGTGGAACGAGCGCGGCTGCATCGAGGGCAGCGGCGCGTTGCTCGGTTCGCCCGCCGGTCTTGCCGGGCGCTCGGTCTGCGGCACGCTGCTTGCGGCTGCTCCCGGGATCGAGGATGGCCTGCTCGTTGCGTGCCGGGAGGCGGCGCCTGCCTCGGGCGATGCCGCGGTGACGCGCCTGCCAGGGCTCCTCGTAGCGCGCTATCTGGGCGATTCGAGCGAGGCAGCGAAACGCTACTTTGCGCGGCTGTGGGCGCTGCTGAGGCCGTCGCTTTGCGGACGCGAAGCGACGGAGCCGAGAATCTGGCGCACGTGATGAGCGCCCCGATCGAGCGCATCGCGGCGCTTTTCGCCGCAGCGCACCGCACTCGTCGGCCGCTCGCGATTCCTGACGACGTCCTGCTCGATTCGCCTGAAGACGCCTACCGGCTGCAGGACGCGGTGTTCGCGCAACTTTGGCCCGGCAAGCCGCCGGCAGCATGGAAGGTGGGCAGCCCAGGCGAAGGCGTCGAGCCGACGGGCGCGCCGATCGCCAGCGTGCACGCGAGTCCCGCGCGCCTGGCGAGCGCAGGCAGGAGCATGATCGGCATCGAGGCCGAGATCGCCTTTCGCGTCGGGCGCGATGTCGCGATGAGCAAGGACCCGCCGACGCAAAGCGATCTCGCGGCGTCGGTGATCGAGGCGCTCGTGACGATTGAGATCTGCGACACGCGGCTCGCCGACTGGAAAAACGCCTCGCCGCTCTGGAAGCTTGCCGATTTCCAGAGCAACAGTGCGCTCGTCACAGGAAGCGGCACGCGCGCGTGGCGCGAAATCGATTTCGCGGTGCAGGCGGTAGAGCTGCGCATCGGTGCGCGAACGATCGCGGCGCGTGGTGCGCACCCCTGGGGCGACCCGTTCCGTTTGCTGCCGTGGGCGGCGGCGCATTGTGTGCGCCGCAGTAGCCCGCTCAGAGCCGGCGACCTGGTGACGACCGGCAGCTGGACCGGAATGGAATTCGCGCAACCCGGAGAGGAAATCGTGGCGCGGTTCCCCGGCATTGGCGAAGCAAGGGTCCGCTTCGACGCCGCTTAGGCTGCGTCAGACGCCGGGCATGCAGATGCCGGAAGGGCTGATCCGCAGCGGCAGGTCATACGAGCACTGCGGGTCGCCGATGCCGAGCCGCAGCGTCACGCTCTCGAGCAACGGTTGTCGCGAGCCTCGATCGACCGCCCGGTAGTACTCGCCGAGGTGAAAGACGATCTCGTACTCGCCGACGTCGAGAGCGGCATCGACGAGGGCCCCATCCGTTCCCAACCGGCTGCTGCAGCGCTTCTCTGCATCCTGGCCGAGTCGGAAAATCTCGACCCGCAGACCCTCGGCGACGGCACCGCGCAGCGCATCTAACACCTCGATGCGCAAGCCAGCGCCGGTGCGCGGCTCGCGGTTCATGCGCTCGCGTCCTCACGCTGCGCGTTGCGCACCATTTCGGGCCAGCGCCCGCTCCACGGGTTCGCCTCCTCGAAACGCTGCGCGACGTCGAGCAGCGGTTCGTCCGCACCGAACCTGCCGACGAGCTGAATGCCGACCGGAAGGCCTGAACGCGAGGGTGCGCACGGCACGCTGATCGCCGGATGACCGCACACGTTGACCCAGCCGGTATAAACGGCGTGGCCGCGCGGCCCAACCTCCTCGCCGTCGATGCGCGACGGGTATGGCTCGTCGCAAGGCCACGGCAGCGCCGCAGCGGACGGCGTCATGATCAGATCGAAGCGCTCGAATGCCTCGCTCACGCTGCGGCGGAAGTCATCGACCGCCGCGAGTCCGGCCCAGTATCGCGTCGCCGGAACCTCGCGACCGGCATCCGCCATGGCGCGCATCCGCTCGCCGACCAGGCGCTCTCTTCCCGGATGCTGCGCGAGCACGGCCGCGACGCCGACCTGGCCCAGCACCGGCCAGAACTCGGTGATGGCGGATACATCGAAGGGCAGCTCGCCCTGCTCGACGCGAATGCCGTTCGCCGCGAGCGCACGTGCGGCCGCGTCTGCACTGGCGATCACTTCGCGATCCGCCGGTGCGTTGCCGAGCCTGGAAACGTAGAGCAGCCGCAGCGGCAGATGCGAGGGTCGTGGGTCTGCGCCATAGAGCGAGCGCCGGTCGCGCGGCTCCGGCCCGGCGATCGCGCGATAAACGAGCGCCACGTCGGCGACGGTGCGCGCGACCGGACCGATCACCTCGAAATCCAGAAGGATCTGCGGCAGGCTGGGACCGCGCGCGACGCGACCGATGCTCGGTTTGAGACCGACCAGGCCGGCATGCGATGCTGGGCGCCGGATCGAGCCGCCGCCGTCGGTGCCAAGGCCGAACGGTCCGAGACCTGCGGCGACCGCTGCGACGACGCCGCCGCTCGAGCCGCCCGGCGTCAACGCGATGTTCCATGGGTTGCGAGTGGTCCCGAACAGAGGATTCGTCGTGTAGCCCTCGAGCGTGAACTCCGGCACGTTCGTCTTGCCGATCAGGATGGCGCCCGCGGCGCGCAGCTTGGCGACCGGCAGCTCGTCCTCGCCGGGCATGAAGTCCTCGAATAGCCGGCTGCCCCAGGTGCAGGGCAGCCCGGCTACCAGGATATTGTCCTTGACCGTGAAGGGCACGCCCTCCAAGGCGCTGCGCAGCGTGCCGCTGCGCAGCCGCTCGGCGCTTTCGCATGCCGCGGCGCGACAGTCCGGATCCCGGGCGACGATTGCGTTCAGCGCCGGATTCAGCATCGCGATCCGCTCCTCGATCGTCTGCAGCACGCCGACCGGATCGAGCTCGCGGCTCGCGTAAGCGGAAGCAAGCTCGAGCGCGGACAGCGCCCATGCTTCGCGCATCACATCCGCTCCGGAAGCCAGGTCACAAGCTGTGGCGCGTAGATCAGCAAGATCGTGAACAGGATCATGATCACCGCATAGGGCAGCGCGCCCCAGATCGCGTCCTCGATGCCGCCGTTGTCCGGCCGGATGCCGTGCACGACGAACAGGTTCATCCCCACCGGCGGCGTGATCAACCCCAGCTCGCACATCAGCACGATGAAGATGCCGTACCAGATCGGATCGACTCCGAGCGCGGTGACGATCGGGTAGGTGAGCGGGATCGTCGCCACCTGCATCGAGAGCACGTCCATGAACATGCCGAGAACCAGGTAGAACAGGATCAGCGCGAAGATCATCGCCGTCGCGGTAAAGCCAAACGAGGTGACCCACTTGGTGAGCTGGTCGGCGACGCCGGTAAGGCTGATGGTGAGATTGAGGAGGAAAGCCGTGCTGATGATCAGCAGGATCATGCCGCTGATGCGGGCAGTCTGCTGGAAGCAGTTCTTGAGCAGATCGAAGCTGAGCTTGCCGCTATGCCAGGTGAAAGCGAGGGCGATCACCACGCCGAGCGCCGCCGATTCGGTGGCGGTCGCGATGCCGAAGTAGAGGCTTCCCATGACCACGCCGAACACGATGAGCGGCGGCACCAGGTTGACCAGCAGCCGAAGACGCTCGTCCAACGGGACGTGCGGCTCGCGCGACATGGCGTCGGCGCCGCGCATGACATGGCTCAAGTAGATGTACGCCATGAAGCAAAGGGTGAGC
>DASYPC010000400.1:0-1717 GCA_036007105.1 Burkholderiales bacterium
CGATGTCGCACTGGTAGAACTCGCGGAACCGCCCCTTCTTCGCCTGCGGAGTCTCGCCGCGCCATACTCTCTGGATCTGGTAGCGGCGAAAGGGAAACGCCAGGTCCCGTTCCCGCATCGCGACGTAGCGCGCCAGCGGCACCGTGAGATCGAATCGCAACGCGCCTTTCGCGGACGCCTCGTCCTCTTCCGTCACTGCCGCGAGCCGCGACAGTGCGTAGATCTCCTTCTCGACGCCGCCCTTCGAGGTCAGCACTTCCTTGCGCTCGGCGGAGGGCGTCTCGATCGGCAGGAAGCCGAAGAGCTCGAAATTCCTCCGCACCAGATCGATCAGCGCATTGAACTGCAGCTGCTCGTGCGGCAGGTATTCCTGGTCGAAACCCCTCAGCAGGGCCGGCTTTACTTTCTGCATCTGCGATTTCAGACCGGCGTGATCTTGATCGGCCGTTTCGCGGGCCCGGCGGACGCGCTGTATTTCCTGCGCACGTACGCCTCGACGATCCCCTGGAACTCCTCGGCAATCCGCTCGCCCTTGAGCGTGACGGTCTTCGCGCCGTCCACGTACACCGGTGCAACCGGAAATTCATTCGTCCCGGGCAGGCTGATGCCGATGTCGGCATGCTTGGACTCTCCCGGCCCGTTGACCACGCACCCCATCACGGCGACACGCATCTCCTCGACGCCCGGGTAGCGCTCGCGCCACGCCGGCATCTGCGCGCGCAGGTACGACTGGATGCGGTCGGCGAGCTCCTGGAACGTGGTGCTGGTGGTGCGCCCGCAACCGGGACAGGCGGTCACGAGCGGCGTAAAGGATCGCAGGCCCATCGTCTGCAGCAGCTCCTGCGCGACCACGACCTCGCGCGTGCGATCGCCACCCGGCTCGGGCGTGAGCGATACGCGAACGGTATCGCCGATCCCTTCCTGCAGCAGCACCGCCATCGCCGCGCTCGAGGCGACGATCCCCTTCGAGCCCATGCCGGCCTCGGTGAGCCCGAGATGCAGCGCGTACTCGCAGCGGCGCGCGAGCTCGCGGTAGACCGCGATCAGGTCCTGCACGCCGCTCACCTTGCACGAGATCACGATGCGCTCGGCCGCGAGGCCCAGCTCCTGCGCCTGCTGCGCCGATTCGAGCGCCGAGCGGATGAGCGCCTCGCGCATGACTTCGCCCGACGGCAACGGGTCGGCGCGCTGCGCGTTCTCGTCCATTACGCGCGCCAGCAGCTCCGGATCGAGCGAGCCCCAGTTGACGCCGATCCGCACCGGCTTTTCGCAGCGCAACGCGGTCTCGATCAGCGTGGCAAACTGCTCGTCGCGTTTCGCGCCCTTGCCTACGTTACCCGGATTGATGCGGTACTTGGCGAGCGCCTGCGCGCAGTCCGGAAACTGCTTCAGCAGCCGATGGCCGTTGTAGTGAAAGTCGCCGATCAGCGGCACGTCGCTCCCCATCGCGTCGAGCCGCCCGCGGATCTCCGCGACGCGCGCGGCCGCCTCCGGCGTGTCGACCGTGATGCGCACCAGTTCCGAGCCCGCTCGCCACAGCTCGAACGCCTGCCGCGCGGTTCCCTCGGCGTCCGCAGTATCGGTGTTCGTCATCGACTGCACGACGATCGGCGCGCCGCCGCCGATCGCCACGCCGCCCACCCGCACTTGCGTCGAAACCCTGCGCGCCGAGGTCGTCATTCGAGCTTCAGGCGCGCGACGTCGGCGGCCTTCACGT